>JAVHVB010000174.1:0-7341 GCA_032160775.1 Pseudonocardiales bacterium
CGGCGCGCTGGTCGACATCGCCGGCACGCCCGAGGGCACCGCCCTGCCCGCCGCGCTGGAGACCGAGGCGCGGCTGCGCGCCCGATTGATTGCCCTGCTCGGCGTGTCGGCCGAGCTCGCCGCCCACTTGCGCACGCATCCCGGCGACTGGCGCATCCTGCTCGGCGAGCTCGACCCGGCCGGTGTTCCGGCGCGGCTGGCCGAGGCAGTCGGGGCCGACGCGCGCGATCCGGTCACGGGCACGGCCGGCAGCCGGGCCCGGGTCGTCGGCACCGACGCGGTGCTGGCACTCAGAACGGCGTACCGGCGCGAGTTGCTGGCCATCGCCGGCCGTGACCTGGCCGGTGACCTCGATCTACAGGAGGTCACCGAGCTGCTCGCCGACCTTGCCGGCCACACCCTCCAGGCGGCGCTCGCAGTCGCCGCGGCCGGGCTCGCCCCGGATGCGCCGGAATGCCGGCTCACGGTCATCGCGATGGGCAAGACCGGTGCGCGCGAGCTGAACTACATCTCCGACGTCGACGTCGTCTTCGCCGCCGAGCCCCTCGACGAGAACGCCGACGCGGCCGCGGCACTGGACACCGCCAGTCGGCTGGCCGGCGACCTGATGAAGTTGTGCCGCGCGGCGACGTGGGAGGTCGATGCGAACCTCCGGCCCGAGGGCAAAGCCGGCGCACTGGTGCGCACGCTCGCCAGCCACGCCGCGTACTACCAGCGGTGGGCGAGCACGTGGGAGTTCCAGGCGCTGCTCAAGGCGCGACCGGTCGCCGGGGACTTCGATCTCGGCCGCGCCTACCAGGACGCCATCTCCCCGCTCGTGTGGACTGCTGCCGAGCGGCCGGACTTCGTCGCGGACGTCCGCGCGATGCGCCTGCGGGTACTCGCCAACATCCCGGCCGCGGTCGCCGAGCGGGACATCAAACTCGGCCGCGGCGGGCTGCGCGACGTCGAGTTCGCCGTCCAGCTGTTGCAGCTGGTGCACGGCCGCGGTGACGAGGCGCTCCGGCTGCCGGAGACGCTGCCCGCGCTCGCCGCGCTGCGCGACGGCGGGTACGTCGGCCGCGACGATGCCGGCAGCCTGATCGACGCCTACCGTTTCCTGCGCGCGGCTGAGCACCGGCTCCAGCTGCGCCGCCTTCAGCGCACGCACGAATTGCCGGACGACCCGGACCGGTTGCGCTGGCTCGGCCTGGCGATGGGCTACCGGCCGGACCGGCGCGGCGACGCGCGCGCGGTGTTCGCCGCGGAGTGGGACTTGCACGCGCGCGAGGTCCGCCGCCTGCACGAGAAGCTGTTCTACCGGCCGCTGCTCGAGGCGGTGGCCCGGGTGCCGGCCGACGGGCTGCGACTGACTCCGGCCGAGGCCGGCCGTCGGCTGGCCGCACTGGGTTTCGCCGACCCGGAAGCCGCGCTGCGGCACATCGAGTCGCTGACCGCCGGGCTGACCCGCCGCGCCGCCCTGCAACGCGCTCTGCTCCCGGTGCTGCTGGAGGACTTCGCCGACGCGCCCGAGCCGGACGCCGGCCTGCTCGCCTACCGCAAGCTGTCCGAGGAGCTGGGCAGCACGCCGTGGTACCTGCGACTGCTGCGTGACGGCGATCTCGTCGTCTCCCGGCTCGCCTACGTGCTCGGCCGCAGCCGCTACGTCGCGCGCATGCTGGGCCGCTCGCCCGAGGCGCTACGGATGCTCGGTTCGCTCGACGAACTCGCACCGCGCCGGCGGGAAGAGATCGCCGGCGCGATGGCCGAGTCCGCGGGTCGGCAGGACACGGTCGATGCCGGCGTCGCCGCGGCGCGCGCAGTGCGCCGGCAGGAGTTGCTGCGCACCGCCTTCGCCGACCTCCTGCACGTCGCCGATGTAGCCGAGGTGTGCAGCGCGTTGAGCGTGACCACCGAGGCGATGCTGGAAACCACGCTGGAGCTCGCCTTGCGCGCGGTCGCCGACGCGCGGGGGGTGGACGAGCTGCCGATCCGGTTCGCGATCATCGCGATGGGCCGGCTCGGTGGCGCCGAGGTCGGCTACGGCTCGGATGCCGACGTGCTGTTCGTGCACGAGGACGTCGGAGACGACGAGCAGGCCGCGGCGCGCGCGGCGAACGAGGTCGCCGCCAAGGTCCGCGCGCTGCTCAGCGCGCCGTCGTCGGTCGACCCGCCGTTCACCGTGGACGCCGACCTGCGACCCGAGGGCCGCAACGGCCCGCTCTCCCGCTCTCTCGCCGCCTATGCGAACTACTACGCGCGCTGGTCCTCGCCGTGGGAGGCGCAGGCGCTGCTCCGTGCTCGCCCCATCGCCGGCGACGCGGATCTCGGAGTGCGGTTCGTCGAGCTGGTCGACCCGGTGCGCTACCCGGCCGAGGGCGTGGCGCCGGAGGATCTGCTGGAGATCCGCCGCCTCAAGGGCCGGATCGACAGCGAGCGGCTACCCCGCGGCGCCGACCCCACGACACACACCAAACTGGGCCGGGGCGGGCTGGGTGACATCGAGTGGACCGTCCAGCTGTTGCAGCTGCAGCACGGCGCCGCAGTCCCGGAACTGCGCACGACGCGCACGCTCGCTGCACTCGACGCAGCCGGGTCGGTCGGCCTGCTGACCGGCGAGCAGGCCGATCTGCTGGCCACTGCCTGGCGGTTCGCCACCCGGGTGCGCAACGGGCTGATGCTCGTCCGGGACAAGCCGGCCGACCAGCTGCCGACGGCCGGCACCGAACTCACCGGTGTCGCCCGGGTGCTCGGCTACCCGCCGGGATCGGATCCCGGCCAGCTCGTCGACGACTACCGCCGGGCCGCGCGCCGCGCGCGGCGGGTCGTGGAGGCGGTGTTCTACGGCTAGTGCCGGCTGGGCTGTTGTTTGTGGTGGTGCAGGTGGGGCAGTTCCGGATCGGGCAGCCCGAAGTCCGGTGCGTCGACCGGGGCGACGAATGCACCGCGACCGGACATCAGCCATTGGAAGCCGAACGCGACGGCGAGCACAACTGCGCCGCCCACCGCGTCCAGGAAGAAGTGGTTGGCCGTGCCGATGATCACCACGAGCGTCATGGCAGGGTGAACCAGGCCGAGCACCCGGACCCACATCCGGCGGGCGCAGACGAATATCGCGATGCCGGACCACAGCGCCCACGCGATGTGCAGGCTGGGCATGGCGGCGTACTGGTTGGAGTGCTGCGCGATGTCCGGGTCGGCGAGCGACCCCCAGGTGTGGAACTTGACGAGGGTGTCGACGTAGTTGAACTCCGGCAGCAGCCGCGGCGGCGCGGTGGGGAAGAGCCAGAACCCGAGCAGCCCGAGCAGCGTGGTGGTGACCAGCACGGTGCGCGCGCCGCGGTAGATGTGCGAGCGGCGGACGAACAGCCACACCATCACCGAGATGGTCACGATGAAGTGCATGGTCGAGTAGTAGTAGTCGAGGACCTGGGCGAGCCACTCGGTGCCCGCGACGAAGTGGTTGAAGCTGCGCTCGAAGTTGAGCTGCAACCAGTCCTGCAGGTGCTCGATGGCTCGGCCGTGCCGCTCGGCGATGGACTGCTGCTCGGGAATCGAGTTGCGGCCGAGCGTGTACAGCCAGTATCCGAACGCGATGATCGCGATCTCCTGCCACCACACGGGCCGCCGCCACCGCAACATCCGGTGCGGCAACAGGCCGGAGAACCGCTGCGGGGAGAGCGCGGTCGCAGCCTGACGTTCCAGGGTCTGCGACATGGGCGACATCATGCCAGCCCGGAGGCCTTTTCCCGTGCACCAGCACGGGACCTGCTCAGGTGCGCGGCCCGCGCCGCAATCCCGTGGGCGGCGCCGCTACGCGACGGCGATGACCTTCGCCTTCAGCGAGCGGCCCGGCCGCGCGGCGTAGGAGAGGGTCGCGCCGATCGGCGCACCCTGCAAGACCTTGCCCAGCGGGCTGGCCGGTGTGATGACGTCCACACCGTCGGCCGCTTCGTCGACCGAGCCGAGCAGATAGGTCTCCGGCCCGTCGCCGAGGTCGACCGTCACCACGTCACCAACGGTGACCGTGCCGTCCGCGGCGCGCTGATGGCGGGCCGGCGGCTCGGCCAGCTCGCTCTCCAGCGCGACGATCCGCTGCTCCAGCATCGCCAGCCGGATGTGCCCGTCGACGTTGGTCGCGCGGTCGGCGTCGTCGCCGCTGCCGACCGGCGCGATCTCGGCGAGCAACTGGTTGCGCTCGACGTACAGGTCGGCGAGTCGGGACGACCGGGCGGCGGTGCGGGTGTCAGTGGTGAGCGTCGTCGTCATCGGGACTCCTCGTCGGCAGTTCGTTGCTCGCGTCAACCTCGTGTGCTGGGAAGTTATGCCCGCCGAGCCACTGATTTTCTGTGCCGCGCTTAACAAGTTTCTGTGTGCTTCTCAGGCAGCTCTTGTGCTTCAGCCGGCGTCGGCGGTCGTGGCGGCCGCGCCGGCCACGTGCGCGAGGTAGTCGGTGAGCAGCGCCTCGATGCGCTGGTCGATGGCGTGCTCGAGGGTCGCGAGCACCGAGTCCATCGCGAGCGTCCGGAAGCGCAGCAGCATCGTGACCATGTCGCTGATGCCGCTGTCGCTCAGCTGCGTGGGCAAGGGGAGCGCCGTGGCGACCTGTTCGGCACCGGAGGCCACCAGCATCCCGGCGATGGTGTCCAGCATCGGGGCGAGCTTCTCGTGCAGCGAGAGGACGGTGTCCATCGGCACGCCGTAGCTGCGCGTCTCGGCGAACGCCTTGAGCAGGCGTGGGCGGTGCACGATCGCCGCGCCGTTGCGCAGCTCCACGATTCGGTCCTGCACCAGGCGGTCGAGAGCCGCCTGGTCGCCGGCGAGTTCACGCACCTGGGCGAGCGTCATCCTCTCGGGCTCGTCGGCGCCCCACGGGCGGACGAGGCGTTCCAGCCCGAGGATGTCGGCCAGGTCGTCGCCGTTCTCCCACGCGCCGAGCATTTCGACGATGTTGGCCGTCGTGTAGCCGCGGTCGAGCATCGACGTCACGAGCTTCAGCCGCGCCAGGTGGCTCTCGTCGAAGACGGCGATCCGGCCCACTCGGCGCGGCGGGTGGAGCAGCCCCCGCTCCTGGTAGTTGCGCACGTTGCGCACGGTCGTGCCCGCAGCCTGCGCGAGGTCGTCGATGCGGTACTGCTTGGCCGGCGCAGGTCGCCGCGCGCCGGCGGGTAGGAGCGGGGCGGCGCGCAGCAGCTGGGCCACCGCCGCCTCGACGGCTGCCCGCGGTCGCCGGGTGGCGTGCGCGGCCTCGCGGCGCAGCGCGGTGAGCACCGAGTCGATGGTGCCGGTGGGCTGGCGTTGCCGGGGCACGGTCAGCCCGCTCGGTCAAGCGTGGCACGCCGTCGCTCGGGCTGCTCGGCCCGCTCGACCAGTCGATAGTCGGTGAGCCGGAAGTTCCGCATCTGGGCAAGGTACTGGGTGGCGAAGCCGGGATACATGGACGCGTTGTACCCGTCCGCGGTCAGGTACCAGCTCGTGCATCCGGACATCCAGGTGGTGCGGCGCAGGCGTCGCTGGATGTGCGTGTTGTAGCGCTGCTGCACGTCGGCGCGGACGTCGAGATAGCTCAGATCGCGGTCCAGCACGGTCTTGATCGCCCGCACGATGTAGTGGATCTGCCCCTCGAGGTAGACGAGCAATGAGTTGTGACCCGGTCCGGAGTTCGGCCCGGTCGTGAAGAACAGGTTCGGGTAGCCGGCGGTGTGCACGCTCTTGTACGCCTGCGCGTGACCGGCCCAGTCGTCGGCCAGCTCGCGACCGTCGAGCCCGGTGATCGGGTAGGGCGGCCCGTCGAGATGGGCGTCGTACCCGGTGGCGAACACGATGCTGTCGAGCTTGTGCTCGACGCCGTCGCTGGTGCGCAGCCCGTCCGGGCGAAGGGTCGCGATCGGCCAGGTGATCAGTTTGCAGTTGTCCTGCTGGAGGGCCGGGTAGTAGTCGCTGGACACCAGCATCCGCTTGCAGCCGGCGCGAAACTGCGGGGTGAGCTGGCGGCGCAGCCACGGGTCGGGGACCTGGCGGCGCAGATGCCGCAGCGCGACCCGCTGGACGAGCGTGGTGACCGGTGAGTCCCACACCAGTCCGGTCGCGGCGACCTCGTGTGCGGCGAACAGCGCGCTGCGGGCGGCGTGCTGGGCCGCAGGCACCCGGGCGAACACCGTCTTGGCGAGCGCCGGGGTCGCGAAGTCGGTCCGTGGCAACACCCAGGCCGGCGTGCGCTGGAACACCTTTACCGACGCCGCGGTCTTCACCAGTTCCGGGATGATCTGGATCGCGCTCGCCCCGGTGCCGACGACGGCGACGTGCTCGCCCCGCCCGTCGTAGCCGGCCTCCCAGCGCGCACTGAGGATCTTGCGGCCCTGGTAGCTGTCGATGCCCCGGATGGCCGGGAGGCTGGCGTCGGACAGCGGGCCGGACGCTACGACCACGGTGCGCGCCCGGAACGTGTCGCCGGTCGAGGTGTCGACCTCCCACTCGCCGGCTGCGGCGTCGAAGCGCAACGCCTCGACCGTCTCGCCGAACCGGATGTTCCGGCGCAGATCGTGGTCGTCGGTGAACTGCTCGAGGTGCGCACAGATCTCGGCCGCGGGGGAGTAGGCCCGCGACCACGTCGGGTTCTGGGCGAAGGAGAACGAGTACAGAAGCGACGGGATGTCGCACGCGGCGCCCGGGTAGGTCGTGTCCCGCCACGTGCCGCCCACCCGGTCGGCCCGCTCGACGATCAGCAGATCGTCGATGCCGGCCGCGCGCAGCCGCGCCGCGGTGCCCAGCCCGCTGAAGCCGGCGCCGATGATCAACGTCGAGACGGTGGTCATCGGATTGCCGTGCGCGGTCGAGCGTCGTCCGCGGAGCGCAGGTGAGCGTTCACTCCTCGTGTCATGCGACGTTGCGGCCGGCGGTGCCGACGCTGACCGGCTCGTAGGTGATCTCGCGGAACCAGGTGGGCAGGCCGGGCAGCATGCGGGCGGGCACCCGCTCGCTGGCCCAGACCATGCTGTTCGCGAGCAGGTGGTACGGGTGCTTCTGGTTGATCACCATCCCCGCGTGCCACTTCACGACCTTGTACAGCGGCACCCGCGCGGCGGCCTCGCTGCGCTCGCCGAGCTTCGTGAAGCGGTTCAGCGCGGAGTAGAAGCGCGCCGGGTCAAGCCCCATCTCGACGATGTTGTTACGCATGCGGTTGAGCAGTGGGATGTACATGACCGCACCGAGAATCAGGCCGGGGGAGGCGTTGCGACCGACGAGGTCGATGAACAGCTTGCGCAGCTTCGCGTGGCCGAGCTCGTCGAGCACCGAGAAGTCGACGGCGATGTGCCGCGACTCGTCTTTGTTGATATTCTCGAAGACAAGATGGCAGACCGG
>JAVHVB010000175.1:0-3091 GCA_032160775.1 Pseudonocardiales bacterium
AGCGAGATCGTGACCGCGTTCGACTTGCCACCGCCCCACCCGGGCCGCCGCTCGAACAACTCGGGACGCGCCGAACACACTACGAGCAGGGGCACACTGCCCGCCCAGTCGATCAAATGGTCGACGAAGTCGAGCAGCCCCTCATCGGCCCAATGGAGATCCTCGAAGACAGCGACAAGCGGTCGTGCATCGGCCAATGCCTCGAACAGCCGCCGCCAGCCTGCGAATGCCTCGCTGCGCCGGTCACCGGTGGCTGACCCGACGTCTTCCCCGAAGCCGAGTAGCACGTTCAAATGTCGGCGCACCCACTCGGCTTCCCGGGGCTCGACCAGCAGGTCGGCGACCATCGCCGCCAGCTTGGCCTCGGCCTCGGTGGCGGCGTCCGACTCGAGGATGCCGGCCTGCGCCTTGACCATCTCGACCAAGGCCCACAAGCTCACACCTTCGCCGTAGGGCAACGACCGGCCCTGCCGCCAAGCGATCAGGTCGGATTCGCTGTCGACGATGCGCGAGAGCTCGTAAAGCAATCTCGATTTGCCCATCCCGGGCACGCCGACGATTGTGACCAGCTGCGTGGAACGCTCGCGGCGAACGCGGGCCAACGCCTCGGCGAGCATGCGCAGCTCGCCGTCGCGGCCGATCAGCTCCGTCTTGGCCTCGTGCGGAACGTCGACGCCGAACTGCGACCGCGCGCGCACTGCCTCCCAGGCTGGGACCGGGTTCTCCTTGCCCTTCGCTCTGACGGCGTCACCGGATCTGTACTCCACGGCATTGCGGGTCGCCCTATAGGTGCTGGCGCCGACGAGGATGCCGTTTGGCGGCGCCGCAGCCTGAAGCCGAGCGGCGGTGTTGATGACGTCCCCGGCCGCCATGCCCTCACCCTCGGCCGAGCGGGCGGCCAGGGTCACCAACACCTCGCCGGAATTCACCCCGATCCGCACCTGCAGCCGGCCGTCCTCGGTCAGCCAGTCACGGATTGCTATCGCGGCTCGAACGGCACGCTCGGGATCATCGTCATGCGCTGTGGGGGCACCGAACAACGCCATGACCGCGTCGCCGATGAATTTCTCCACCGTGCCCCCGAAATGCTCGAGTTCGGAGCGCAACCGTGCGTAATAGGGCGACAGCAGCGCGCGGACGTCCTCAGGGTCCATCCGTTCGGCCTGGGACGTGAAGTCGACCAAATCCGCGAACAACACCGTCACGTACTTGCGTTCCTGGACGGCGGCAGTCGCCTCAGCCTCGAACGCGACCCCGCATTCCGAGCAGAACTTCGCCGCGTGCTGGTTCACGTGCCCGCACGCGGCACAGACGGTCACGCGCGAAGCCTACTGCCGCCCGTCTTCCTCGACGTGTCGGGAAGTCGGGTGAGTCGGCGGCCGGCGACTCACCCCGCGGTGGCGGTGAGGGTAGTCGTGCCGGCAGCGCGGGTCGGCAGCGTCAAGGTCGGCGAGCTGAAGGTGATCGTGCTCGGCTCGCTGTCCGGACGGTAGGTCGGCGTGTCCACCTGCGTGAGGTCGAGCCGGATCCGGTCGCCCTTCTGGAACGGCCAGTGGTTGCCGTACAGGGGCACTCGTATCGTGCCCGTCAACCCGTCATAGGCCGGCGCGTCGATCCGGTACGTCCCCCGCGTCACCAGCAGTGCCGGGCCACCAGCAGCCGGCAGCACCCAGACCCGCGCGTTGAGGGTCGCGCTCTGCGCGCCGGCAAGGGTGTAGGGAACTCGGACCGCGCCGAGGCCCACATAGGTGGTGTCAGACGGCAGGGGCTGGGAGACCGCGGTGTAGCGCCCAGGCGAGGTGGGCGCCTGCGACTCGCGGCAGATCGGCTCCGGGTAGATCTCCGACGGCAGCCGACCTGGGATCACGGCGTCGCTTGCCAGGCCGTCCGGATCATCGACGGCGAGCGGGTTCACCGTCGCGCCCGGCGGACCCACGATCGCCAGCGTCCCGCTCGACAGGCCTTCGGGCGTGTTCGCGGACAGCTGCGCTGCCGCAGTGGCCGGCAGCTGGTCCGGGTTGTTCGGGCACAGCGTGGGCTCGCTGAAGATGCTCGTCGTCTGCCGGTGACTTCGCGAGATCTGCGCGAACAGGAATTGATTCGCCTGGTTGTTCAGCCACTTCCAGCTTGACGGCTTGTTCTGCGCGCGCGAGTGCCCGACGTCGGCGAGACCGACCGCCACCGGCCACTGCGGGTCGAGCGTCTTGAGGTACTTGAACATCCGGAACGACTCGATGGCCTCGAAGAGGTCGTCGGTCCACCCCTGGACGGCGAACACCGCTGTCTCGTGGCCGGCACGGAGCTGGTCGCGCCACCCGGGCTGGTAGTACGCCGAATGGCAGTCGCTGAAGTCCTGCCGCATCTGCGCGACAACCGGATCGTCCACACCGCCTGCGTCGTACGGCTCGCCCGCGGTCACCCGATCAAGCCAGGTGGTGAACGTCTCGGGCGGGGTGCACGGCGCCGGCTTGACCGGCGTCGGCGCGTTGCCCTCCTCGAACGTCCCCGTCGTCGTGCCGAGCGCGTAGAGCCCGGCGATGTAGCTCTGCTTCGCCACGCCGAACGGGTTGCCGACGCCGTGCGCGTTCTGCACGCCCTGCGAGGAGGAATAGATGGGGTCCCCCGGCAGGAAGCCCGGGTGACCGTTGGGCACCAGGGAATACGCCAGGTCAGTCCATCCGTACTTCGGCACCGCAACCTGAAGCTGCAGCACCGGCAGCGCCGGGTTAATGCTGTGCGGGAACGTCCAGAAGGGGTCGGCGGCCTGCAACCAGCTCTCGCCACCGCCGTAGGAGCCGCCGGATACGGCGACCTGGGCTGGGTTGATATCCGGGAAGGCGGCCGCCGTCAGCGCAGCGAGGTACTGGCTATCGCGGATCTCGACCTCTTTATTTTTGACCCGGATCGTGCCGCTCGGCGTGCAGTCAGAACCGGCCGCGGAACTGGTCGGAGAGGCGGTCGGCGGGTGGCAGGTCGGGTCCGTCCCGGCCGGGGTGTTCGGCTCATCGGCGCGCGTGGCGCCCTGATCGGTGAAGCCCCGGGCGGTGTAGGTGAGCACGTAGAAACCGTGTCGGGCGAACCAGTGGCTGTT
>JAVHVB010000176.1:0-2537 GCA_032160775.1 Pseudonocardiales bacterium
GGCACCGCCGCGACCCAGTGCGTGTACGCGTCCGTGCCCGGGCCGTACAACTCCTACACGCATGCAGGCCTGCCGCCGACCCCGATCAGCAACCCGGGCACCGACGCGATGGCCGCCGCGGCCCATCCGACCGCCGGCAACTGGCTCTACTACGTCAACGCCGACGCCGCGGGCCACCTGTTCTTCACCAACAGCGAGACGGCGTTCGCCAAGGCCGCGGCCACCTGCCGGGCCCACAACTGGGGCTGCGGGTAACCGGTGGCTCCACCGACCGGCCGCGCCGGGGTGCTCGGTCGCCCGGTCGCGCATTCGCTCTCGCCCGTCCTGCACCGCGCCGCCTACGCCGCGCTCGGTCTGGACTGGACGTACGAGGCGATCGACTGCGGCACCGACGAGCTGCCCGACATCCTGGCCGCGCGCCGGGACTGGGCCGGGTTCTCCTGCACGATGCCGCTCAAACACGCTGTGCTCGACCACTCGGCGCAGGTCCGACCGCTGGCCGCCGCGGTCGGGTCGGCCAACACCCTCGTGCCCGGCCCCGACGGCTGGGTCGCCGACAACACCGACGCGGCGGGCATCGCCGCAGCTCTGACCGAATGCGGGGTGCGGCCGCGCACGGTGACGCTGTTCGGGGCCGGCGGTACCGCGCAGGCGGCGCTGGCGGCGCTGGCCGGGCTCGGGATCGAGGAGTGCACGGCACTGGTCCGCGACCCCTCGCGCGCCGGAGGGCTGACCGCGACGGGGGAGCGGCTCGGCGTGCGGGTCGCGGTGGCCGACCTCGCTGGCGGCGGCGCTGCGCTGGGCGCCGACCTGGTGATGTCCACGCTGCCGCCGGGCGCTGCCGATGCGTACGCGGCACGTGAATGGGCGGGCTCCCAGGCCGTCCTCGACGTCGTCTACCGCCCCTGGCCGACGGTGCTCGCCGGGGCCGCGGCGGCCGCCGGCGCAACGGTGGTGAGTGGCGCGCTCATGCTTCTGCACCAGGCGGCCGAGCAGGTGCGGCTGATGACCGGCCGGGACGCGCCGGTCGAGGCGATGCGCGCGGCGTTGCGCGCGGCCGCCCCTGGATGCGGGGTCTGATGCCTTAAGTGGTGAGTTCCTCCCGCCCGTGGGAGGAACTCACCACTTGTCAGCGTTTCGGTGCCTCAGATCGAACGCTCCAGCCGGACGACGACCGACTTCGACGTGGGCGTGTTGCTCACCTCGGCCGTCGAGTCGAGCGGCACGAGCACGTTCGCCTCGGGGAAATAGGTGGCGACGCAGCCGAGCGGGGTGTCGTAGGCGACGGCGCGGAACGCCTTGGCGACCCGTTCCTCGGCCCGCCACACGCTGACGATGTCGACGAGTTCGCCGTCCTCGATGCCGAGCGTGCGCAGGTCGGCCTCGTTCACGAACACCACCCGCCGTCCGCCGGTGATGCCGCGGTACTTGTCGTCCAGCCCGTAGACCGTGGTGTTGAACTGGTCGTGCGAGCGGACGGTGGTCAGCAGCAGGTGCCCGGCCGGCGCCTCGACGGCGTCCGGCGGGTTGACCGTCAAGCGCGCCTTGCCCGTCTCCGTGTCGAAACTGCGCGAGTCGCGCGGGCCGCTGGGCAGGATGAAGCCGCCCGGGTGCTGCACCCGCTCCTCGAACGCGTGGAAGCCGGGGACCACGTGCTCGATGTGTTGGCGGATCAGCCGGTAGTCGTCGCGCATCTGCGTCCAGCCCAGTTCGTCGCCGAACAGTTCGGCGGCGAGATCGCACAGGATCGCCACCTCGCTGCGCTGCTGCGCAGAACCCGGCGACAGCCGGCCGCGGGACGAATGCACCATGCTCATCGAGTCCTCGACCGTGACGAACTGTTCGCCTGTCGCCTGCTCGTCCCGCTCGGTGCGGCCGAGGCACGGCAGCAGCAGCGCCTCCCGGCCGTGGTGCAGGTGCGACCGGTTGAGCTTCGTCGCGACGTGCACCGTCAGCGTGCAGTTCGCCATCGCGGCGGCGGTCACGTCGGAGTCCGGGCCGGCCGCGACGAAGTTCCCGCCCATCGCGAAGAACACGTCGACCTTGCCGTCGCGCATCGCGCGGATCGAGTCGACGGTGTCCCACCCGTGCTCGCGCGGTGGGTCGAAGCCGAACTCGTCGCGCAGCGCGTCGAGGAAGGTGTCCGGCATCTGCTCCCAGATGCCCATCGTGCGGTCGCCCTGCACGTTGCTGTGCCCGCGGACCGGGCACGGCCCGGCGCCGGGCTTGCCGATGTTGCCGCGCAGCAGCAGGAAGTTCATGATTTCGCGGATGGTCGCCACCGCGTTGCGGTGCTGGGTGAGGCCCATCGCCCAGCACACGATCACCTTCTCGGCCGCGACGACGTCGGACACGAAGTCCTCGATCTGCTTGCGCGACAACCCGCTCAGCGTCTCGATCGCGTCCCAGTCGAGTTGTTGCCAATGCGCCGCCGCATCGTCGAACCCGTCGCAGTAGTGCTCGATGAAGTCGGTGTCGAGCACCGTCCCTGGCGCCGCCGACTCGCGGTCGAGCAACGCCTTGTTCGCACCGGCGAA
>JAVHVB010000177.1:0-10087 GCA_032160775.1 Pseudonocardiales bacterium
CGCCGGTACGCCGTTCTGAGTGCCAGCACCGCGTCGGTGCCGACAACCCTGGCCCGGCTGCCGGCAGTGCCGGTGACCGGGTCGCGCGCATCGGCCCCGACTGCATCGGCCAGCCGCGCCGGAACACCGTCCGGGTCGAGCTCGCCGAGCAGGATGCGCCAGTCGCCGGGGTGCGTGCGCAAGTGGGCGGCGAGCTCGGTCGACACGCCGAGCAGGGCAATCAATCGGGCGCGCAGCCGTGCCTCGGTCTCGAGTGCGGCGGGCAGGGCGGTGCCCTCGGGCGTGCCGGCGATGTCGACCAGCGCGCCGAGGACGGCGTCCGGGTCCGCGCTGCGACCGATCGCGGCGATGACGACACCGGCGTCGGTGCTGGTCGGCTCGTTGCGCTCCGCGTCCCACCAGTGCAACGGCGCGGCGGCGAGCGTTGCGGCTGCCCGCGCGCCGTCGCCGAAGGACAGCCGGGTCAACCGCGAGGCGATCCGGCCGCCACCCTCACTCATCCGGTCGGCCACCACGGTCATCGCCGGGTGGTCGCAGGGTCGGCAGCGGCAGCACGGTCCGTGCGTCGTGCGCCTCGGCGGCGAGCGCGGCGCGGATGGCCGCGGGGTCTGTCACCGGCGCGGCGACGGAGGTCGGTATCGCGCGCAGTGCCGGCACCGCGGCGGGATCCCGGACGACGTCGGCGAACGCGCGCGCGAACGGCTCCCACACCTCGGCCAGGTCGTCGTGCACCGCCACCGAACGGCTCACGATCAGGTCGAGGTCGTAACCCTCGAGCAGCGTGGCGTCCTCGGCCGCCCAGTTGCGCAGGATCTCCGGCGTCGTCTCGATGTGGAACTGCAGCCCCCACGCCAACCGGCCGAGCCGGAACGCCTGGTGCTCGCAGACCGGTGAGGTCGCCAGCAGGACGGCACCCGGTGGGAGTGCGGTGATCGCGTCGAAGTGCCACTGGATCACGTCGGGGGTGATCGGCAGCGCGCCGAACAGCGGATCGGTCGACGCGGCCTGACGCTTCGCGACCAGACCGGCGCCGAACTCCTGGTTGTCCGGACTCGGCGCTACCCGGCCGCCATTTGCCGCAGCCAGCAGCTGGCCGCCCAAACAGACACCGAGCGTGGGCAGCTCGCGGGCCACCGCGTCGCGCAACAGCTGCCGGATCGGCGCGAGTTCGGCGTCGTTCGCTGACTGCTCGCCGCCCATGACGACGAGCCCGGCGTACCCGTCGATCGGTCGCGCCTCTGCGGTGACGTCGAGATCGAGGCCGGACCCGCGCAGCCAGTCGCCCAGCCGGCCGACCGGATCCGACGGAGCGGGCTCGACGACCAGCACCCGCGGCGAAATCACGCTTCGACTCTAGGTCAAGCCGATCCGCTGGAAGTCAAAGCAACAGGGCCGCGCAAAAGGGGGCTGGAACGCGACGACAGCAGTGAAATTCCGGAGAGGCGGAGTCCGATCTTGGGAGCGAAGCTCACAAGATCGGAAGGTATCTGCGGAGTTCAAAGGGGCTGACCTCTGCGCGGTACTCGGTCCACTCCTCGCGCTTGTTGCGCAGGAAGAAGTCGAACACGTGCTCGCCGAGCGTCTCGGCGAGCAGTTCCGAGTCCTCCATCGCGCGCAGCGCGTCGGCGAGATTGTGCGGCAGCTCGCCGTAGCCGAGCGCCCGCCGCTCGGTCTCGGACATCGACCAGACGTCGTCCTCGGTGCCGGGCGGCAGTTCGTAGCCCTCTTCGATGCCCTTCATCCCGGCGGCGAGCAGCACCGCGAAGGTGAGATAGGGGTTGCATGCCGAGTCGATCGAGCGCACCTCCACCCGTGTCGAGTTCGCCTTGCCCGGCTTGTACCGCGGCACCCGGACGAGCGCCGACCGGTTCGCGTGCCCCCAGCAGATGACCGTGGGCGCCTCGACGATCGTGCCCGGCGCGCCGAAACCCCACAGCCGCTTGTACGAGTTCACCCATTGGTTCGTCACCGCGGTGATCTCGCGCGCGTGGGTCAGCAGGCCGGCGATGAACGCGCGCGCGGTCTTCGACAGGTTCAGCGGATCGGACGCGTCATGGAACGCGTTCTGATCGCCCTCGAACAGCGACAGGTGGGTGTGCATGCCGCTGCCCGGCTGGTGCTTGAACGGCTTGGGCATGAAGGTCGCGTGCGCGCCGTGGGCGATCGCGACCTCCTTGATGACGTGCCGGAAGGTCATCAGGTTGTCGGCCATGGACAGCGCGTCCGCGTAGCGCAGGTCGATCTCCTGCTGGCCCGGCGCGACCTCGTGGTGGCTGAACTCGACCGAGATGCCGAGCGACTCGAGCGCGCCGACCGCCGCGCGCCGGAAGTCGTGCGCGACGTCGTGGCTGGTCATGTCGAAGTAGCCGCCGGTGTCGATCGGCTCCGGCTCGCTGCCGTCGCCGGGCCGGTTCTTCAGCAGGAAGAACTCGATCTCCGGGTGCGTGTAGAACGTGAAGCCGCGCTCGGCGGCCCTGGACAGCGCCCGGCGCAGCACGTACCGCGGGTCGGCCCACGACGGAGCGCCGTCGGGCATCTGGATGTCACAGAACATCCGCGCCGAGTCGGCGGTGCGGCCGTCGCTCTCGGGCAGGATCTGGAACGTCGACGGGTCGGGGCGGGCGAGCATGTCGCTCTCCAGCGATCGGGTGAACCCCTCGATCGCCGACCCGTCGAAGCCGATGCCCTCTTCGAACGCGCCGTCGAGTTCGGCCGGCGCGACCGCGACAGACTTCAACATGCCGAGGACGTCGGTGAACCACAGTCGCACGAAGCGAATGTTGCGTTCCTCGAGCGTCCGAAGCACAAACTCCTGTTGACGGTCCACGAGGCTCCACTCTGACGGGACAGCGTTACGCGAAGATTACGCGCCACGCCGCCGACGGGCTGGAAGCTGACGGCAACAACCGGCATCAGTCAGCGCTGGTGCGCAACGACAACAGTGAAATGCCAAGAGCCGAACAGCCAGGCGGAACAGCACAGCGTAGGGGGCTAGTTCAGCGCGCTGCCGTGCAGCCACTGCTTCCAGGGGATGCTCCACTGGCCGCCCTGGTTGAAGTTGATCTTCGGGCCGGCGGAGTGGATGACCTGCACGACGTCACCGATGTGCGAGTGGTTGTAGTACCACTTCGCGTTCGCGTAGTTCAGGTTGAGACAGCCGTGCGAGACGTTCTGGTGGCCCTGCGCCCACACGGTGGTGTCGAGTTCGTGCAGATAGATGCCGTCGGTACTGATCTTCGTCGCGTACGGGACTTTTTCCGGCGCGTATCCGTACGGCGAGTTCTCCGGCAGTCCGTAGCTGCTCGACGACATGATCGCCGGGTTCTCGTGGTTGATGACCGTGTAGGTGCCCGGCATCGTCCAGAAGTAGATCGTCTGCCCGTTGTCTCCGGTGGTCGAGCCGCCCATGCCCATCGACGTCGGCATGTTCCGCACGAGCTTGTCGTCGAAGTAGACCTTCACCCGGTGGGTCTTGTTGTCGGCGATCGCGACGCGCTTCTGGCCGATCTTGAACGACACGCTCTGGTCCGCCTGGCCGTAGAGGCCCTGACCGACGTCCTTGCCGTAGACGTTGGCGTTGATCGTGACCTCGGTGCCCGGCTCGTAGTAGTCCTTCGGCCGCCAGTAGGCGTTGGTCGAGTCCTGCCAGAACCAGCCACCCTCGACGCTCGGGCTGGTGGTCACCTGGAGCGCCTTCTCGGCCTTGCGCTCGTCGACAATCTCGTCGAAGTGCACCCGCACGACCATCCCGACGCCGTAGGTGCCGCCGTCCTGGAGGGAGGAGCCGTAGATGTCGTCGAGGTACGGCATCGTCATGTTGGACGGGGTCAGCGTGGTGAGCCGCGACCGCTTGACGACCTGCGTGCCGTCCTCGCCGACGCCCATCGCCTTGATCCGGTACGCCTTCGAGTAGCCGAGCACCTCGGTGTTGTGCCACGACGTGCCGTCGGCGTCGATCTCGCCGCGGACGTGCTTGCCCTCGGGGTTGAGCATGGTGACGTCGGTGAGCGTGCCGTTCTCGATCGACACGGTGATCGGCTTCACCGGACTGACGGCGGTGCCGCGGAACGCGGTGATGACCGCGGGATCGCTGGGTGGGGTGCTGGACGCGGACGTGTCCGGAGCGTCGGTCGTGGAGCCGCCGCCGGTCGGCAACACCGGGTTGCCCGGGGTCGATGAACCGCTGGTACACGCGGCCAGGGCGAGCAGCGCCAACGCTGCCGCTGCCACGCTCGTCCGCGCTCGACGTCCCGACCTCGGACGCGTCGCGTTCCCACCCTGCTGCATGTGTGCCCCTCCGAACCCTTCACCCGGCGCGCCGCCGCCGTGCTGCGCTGGCGCCGGCCTTAATAGTGTCCCGCACGACGGGCAGTGCCCCGGCAAGGCACAACCAGATCGGCTCTCATAGGTCAAGACGCGGCTCCGGCCGAACCGGTTGCCTTTGTTGCCGGATCGTCACCTATGCCGCCGGCAACGTTTCCAGTGTGCCATTCCGCAGCGGGTGCACCGGGCACAATGGAGCCGTGACGACCCTGCGCGTGGCGCTCGCCCAGGTGAACACGACCGTCGGCGATCTGGCCGGAAACGCGCGCACCGTAGTGGCGCGCACCGCCGTGGCCGCCGCGGCCGGGGCCGATCTGGTGGCGTTCCCGGAGATGATGCTCACCGGCTACCCGGTCGAGGACCTCGTCCTGCGCCGCTCGTTCCGGGCCGCCTCCCGAGCGGCCCTGGAGAAGCTGGCGGTCGAACTGGCCGATGCCGGCCTGGGCGACACGGCGGTGATCGTCGGCTACGTCGACGACGACGGCGCGCCCCGCGATGCGTCGGCCTTCCTGTACGGCGGCCGTATCGTCGGCCGCTATTACAAGCACCACCTGCCCAACTACGGCGTGTTCGACGAACGCCGGTACTTCCTTCCGGGATCCGCGCTGACCGTCGTGCGACACCGCGGTGTCGATATCGCACTGACGGTGTGCGAGGACGTGTGGCAGGACGGCGGGCCGTTCACCGTCGCCGGCGCGGCCGGCGTCGGGCTGGTGGTCAACATCAACGCCTCGCCGTACGAGCGGAACAAGGACGATGTCCGGCTCCGGCTGCTGCGACGCCGGGCGGGCGAGGCCAGGGCGCCGATCGTCTACGTGAACACGGTCGGCGGCCAGGACGAGTTGGTGTTCGACGGCGACTCGATGGTAATCGCCGCGGACGGGTCGACCGTCGCGCGCGCCGCGCAGTTCGTCGAGGACGTGTTCCTGGTCGACGTCGCGGTGGCATCGGCTGCGGGCGAGCCGGCGACGGTGACCGGTCAGATCATGGACGTGCACCGCGTCGGCACCGACACCCAGCCACCGGCCGAGCGCGATCCGGCGCCGGCCGCGGTGGCCGAGCGCATCCCGGACGCGGAAGAGGTGTGGAACGCGCTCGTGCTCGGCCTGCGGGACTACGTCACGAAGAACGGCTTCCGCTCGGTCGTGCTCGGCATGTCCGGCGGGATCGACTCGGCGGTGGTGGCGGCCATAGCGGCCGACGCGATCGGCGGGGCGAACGTGCACGGGGTGTCGATGCCCAGCGTCTACTCCTCCGAACATTCGCGCACGGACGCATCGGATCTGGCTGCCCGCATCGGCGCGCACTACCGGGAGGTATCGATCCGGGCGATCGTCGACGCCTTCATGGCCGAGCTGGGCCTGACCGGCCTGGCGGCCGAGAACGTCCAGGCGCGGATCCGCGGCACCACCCTGATGTCCCTGTCGAACGCCGAGGGCCACCTGGTGCTCGCGACGGGGAACAAGAGTGAACTCGCGGTCGGCTACTCCACTATCTACGGCGACGCGGTCGGTGGTTTCGCGCCGATCAAGGACGTCCCGAAGACGCTGGTCTGGAAGCTCGCCGGCTGGCGCAACGAGCAGGCCGAAGCGCGCGGTGAGACGCTGCCGATCCCGCCGAACTCGATCAGCAAACCGCCGTCGGCCGAACTCAGCCCGGGCCAGCTGGACAGCGACTCACTGCCCGACTACTCGGTCCTCGACGACATCCTCGAGCGCTACGTCGACGGCGACCGCGCGCCGCAGGAGATTGTCGCGGACGGCTTCGACGCCGAGCTCGTGCAGCGCGTCGCCCGGATGGTCGATGCCGCGGAGTGGAAGCGGCGGCAGTACCCGCCCGGCACGAAGATCAGCTTCAAGGCATTCGGACGGGACCGGCGGCTGCCCATCACCAACCGCTGGCGTGAGGGCGCTTCGTAACGAAATCGGCCGAGATCGACCATGTTGAAGCCGCGTTTGGCCCGAGTTGCCGGCAACCGGACAGTGTCAAGAAGCTGAACAGTGGCTTAAGCTTCCCGTGCCGCTACGGGGAGGAACGCAATGAGTGACGTGACCTGGGAGCCGCCGGGCAAGGGCCCGTGGGAACTCGAGACAACACACTTCGGCCGGCCGATCTCGTTCTTTGCCCAGACCTACTACTCGACCGGGTTCGTCCGCGGCTTCAGCGAGGGCATGGCGCGATACGGCTTCCTGCTCGACCACCTGAAACCGGGCATCGTGAACAGCTTCATCTACATGCAGCCCGTGCCGTTCGGCGCACCCGAGGGTGCGATGAAGCCGCCGCCGGCAGCCGTGCTCAAGCTGCTCACCCGGCTGCTGCCGAAGATGCGCAAGCGCATCGCCATCTCTGCCGCGGCGTTCGAGAACAAGCAGTGGCGCACCGACCTGAAGACGTGGGACGAAATCGACAAGCCGGCCGCGATCGCGCGGCACCGGGCGGTCGAGGCCGTCGACGTGACGGCGCTGTCCGACGACGAGCTGGCTGCGCACATCACCGACTACGTCCCGTACGGCGAGTCGATGATCTACCTGCACCACAAGTACACGGCCACCGCGATCGCCGTCTGCGGCGACTTCATCGCGGGGGTTGTCGAGTGGACCGATGCGAATCCGGGTGACATCTGCCTGCTGCTCCGCGGCACGTCACGAATCTCCAACGGGTTCGCCGCCGATGAACTGGACGCGGCCGCCAAGGCCATCGCGGTGCACGACGCGGCGCGGGACATTCTGCTGTCGGGCCGCCCGGCGCCGGCGATGCTCGAAGCGCTCAGCGCGGACCCGGGCGCCGGCGACGCGGTCCGCGGCTACCTCGACGCGGTCCGCTACCGCAGCCTGGGCTACGACCTCGGGGACGCGAACGCGGGCGAGATGCCCGACGTGCTCGTCGGCGCGCTGCGCTCGACCGTCGAGGGCCGATCGTCGGCAGACGACGCGCCCGGCGTCGAGAAGTTGCGCGCCCAGGTGCCTGCGGAGCATCTCGACGAGTTCGACGACCGGCTCGCCGAGGCGCGGCTGGTCAACCGGATCCGCGACGAACGCGCTGCATTCGGAGACGGCTGGGCCACCGGCCTCGGCCGCCGGGCGCTGCTCGAAGCCGGTCGCCGGCTGGCTGCGACGGGGAAGCTGCACGACGCGGAGCACGGTGTCGACCTGACCCCCGACGAGGTCATCGGCATGCTGCGCGGCAAGCCAGGTCCGAGCATCGACGAGGTCAGTGCCCGCCACGAGTGGCGGACGACGCACACCATCGCCGACGCCCCGCCGTTCCTGGGCGCGATGCCGCCCGCGCCGCCACCGGTCGAGCTGCTGCCGCCGGCCGCGCGCCGCCCGGCCAAGGCCGTCGACTACATGCTCGCGAATCTCTTCGCCGTTGCCGAGACGCCGAACACCGACACGGTGCTCACCGGGCTCGCGGTCAACGACGGCGTCTACGAGGGCACCGCACGGCTGGTCGGCGGGTCCGAGGAGTTCGGCCGGATCCGGAAGGGCGACGTGCTAGTCACCCGGATGACCTCGCCGTACTTCAACGTCGTCCTGCCGCTGCTCGGTGCCATCGTCACCGACCGCGGCGGCCAGCTCTCGCACGCTGCGATCGTGGCGCGCGAGTACGGGATCCCCGGCATCGTCGGCACCCGGGACGCGACCACCACCATCCCGGACGGCGCGCGCGTGCGGGTCGACGGGACGACCGGCGAGGTGCACATCCTGCAATGACCGACTTCTCGCCACTGGTCGAAACCTTCGACGCCGACCGCTTCGGGTCGAAGTCGGTTCAGCTCGGTGCCGCCATCCGCGCCGGGCTACCGGTGCCGGACGGATTCGCGATCGCCCACGAGATCGTCGCCGGGGTGGGCGCGCAGGACCCCGCGACCACCAGCTCGGTCACCGCGGAACTCGACGCCCGGTGCGCAGGTTGGCCGTACTGGGCGGTGCGTTCCAGCGCGATCGGCGAGGACTCCGGCGACGCCAGCTTCGCCGGCATTCACAAGTCGATCCTGGGGGTCTCGGGTATCGACGCTCTGCTCGCGGCGATCCGCGAGGTGCACGCCTCGGCCAGCGACGGCGGCGCGGTCGCCTACCGCGCCCGGATGGGGCTGGAGACCGCGCTGCACATGGCGGTCGTCGTCCAGCGCCTCGTCGACTCCGACGTCGGCGGCGTCATGTTCACCCGCAACCCCGTCACCGGCGTGGAGGAGCGGGTGATCGAGGCGTCGTGGGGGTTGGGTGAGGTCGTCGTCTCGGGGTTGGTGACGCCCGACCGCTACGTGCTGGACACGCTCGGCCGGCTGCTCGAGCACCAGATCGGCGAGAAGGACATCGCGGTGCGCCGGGTGCCGGCGGGCGGCACGTCCGAGGAGACGGTTCCCGGCGACCGGATCTACGCGCGTTGCCTCGCAGAGACCGACCTCGCCGGCCTGCACACCCTGGCGCTGCAATGCGACCGCGCGTTCGGCTGCACCGATCACGACATCGAGTTCGCCATCAAGGCCGGGTCGGTGTCGCTGCTCCAGCGCCGGCCGATCACCGGTGCGTGACCCGCGGGCCACCCGCGGGCTGCTCGGCGCGTGCCTGACCGCGACGCTGATGCCGCTGAACTCCACGATGATCGCCGTCGCGCTGCCCAGCATCGCCGGCGACTTCCGGCACAGCTCAGCCGGCGTCACCCAGGCGCTGGTAGCCAGCTACCTCGTCGCTGCGATCGCGCTGCAGAGTGCGGGCGGCAAGCTCGGCGACCGCCTGGGCCACTGGCGGGTGGTATCGGTGGGCCGCGCGGTGCTCGGCGCCGGCGCGCTGCTCGGCTACCTGGCGCCCAACCTGGCCGTGCTCGCCTGCTCGCGGGTGATCATGGCGGCCGGCGGCGCCGTCGTCGTGCCGGCAACGATGGCGCTGGTGCGGGTCGAGGTCGCCGAGCATCGGCGCGGCCGCGCGTTCGGTGCCATCGGGGCGACGATGTCGCTGGCCGCCGGCGTCGGACCGCTCATCGGCGGCGAATTGGTCAGCGCCTTCGGCTGGCGCAGCGTCTTCGTCGTGAATCTCCCCGTGCTTGCGGTGGCCGTACTGCTGGGCGGGTCGCGGCAGCGCGACATCCGCAGCGACGTCCGGCCGCCCACCCGTTTCGACACCGTCGGCGCCGTGCTGCTCACCGGGGCGCTGGTCGCGCTGGTGGCCGGTCTGCAGAGCTCCGGCGCGGCTGCGGTCGTCCTGGTCGCCGTCGGCGCCCTGCTGTTCGTGCCGTTCGCATCGTGGGAGCGGCGTGCCGAGGATCCGGTCGTCGCATTCTGGCTGTTCCGGTCCGGGCGGTACACCGCCGGCTCGCTGGTCGTCGCGCTGCTGAACCTCGTGATGTACGCCCTGCTGTTCGAGATCCCCCTCGTGACGCACGCGCTTTTCGGCCTGGGCTCCGCGGAGACCGGGGAGCTGTTGATCTTCATGATGCTCGCCATGGTGGTCGCGTCGCTGGCCGCCGGGAGGCTGGTCGACGCGTACGGCCCGAGAGTGGTCGGCCTGGTCGGCACCGTGAGCTGCCTGGCCGGCGTCACCGTGCTGCTCGCGCAGAACCCGGGCGCGGCCGGCGATCTGCGGCTGCCACTGGCGCTCGTCGGGTTCGGGCTCGGGCTCGCCACACCGGCCGGCCAGACGGCGTGCTTCGCCGGAGTCCCGGCCGAGCACATCGGAATGGCCGCCGGCCTCGCATCCTCGATGCGCTACATCGGCGGAGTTGCCGGCGTGGCGATTCTCGGCCGCACGCTGGACCTCACCGGTTC
>JAVHVB010000178.1:0-12167 GCA_032160775.1 Pseudonocardiales bacterium
ATCTGGCGCCCGGGGCGTCGGTGTCGGTGCACCTGATCAGCGGGACCGGATTCGTGAGCTGCCAGGCGTACCCGAACACGGCGAGCCTGACGGCGGCCAACCATCCGTCGCTGAACGACTCGGCGACGGTCACGGTCCGGTGCCCCGACGTCGGGATCATCAAGACCGCCGACAAGCCCACGGTCAACGCGGGTGAGCAGATCGGGTTCACCGTGACCGCGAGCAACGGCAATGCTGCGGGCACGGGCACGGCGCACGGCGTGGTCATCTCCGACCCGCTGCCGGGTGGCTCGGGCGTCGACTGGTCGATCCAGTCCGGTCCGAACAACTGCTCGATCACCGGCAGCCCGCAGACCGAGACGTTGACCTGCACCGCGATCGACCTGGCGCCGGGTGCGAGCGAGACGGTGCACCTGATCAGCGGCACCGCGTTTGCCAGTTGCGCCATTCTGACCAACGTCGCCACCGTGTCCGGGTCGAACTTCCCGGACGCCTCGTCGAGTGCCAACACCACCGTCCAGTGCCCGTCCCTGACGCTCGGCAAGACGGCGGACAACGCGACCGTCGATGCCGGTGACCAGATCGGCTTCACGGTGACCGCCGGCAACGGCGGCCCGGGTGTTGCCAAGGGCGTCGTGATCGACGACCCGCTGCCGGGTGGCCCGGGCATCGACTGGTCTATCGAGTCGGGCCCGAACAACTGCTCGATCACCGGCAGCCCGCAGAGCGAGACGCTGCACTGCACCGCGGTCGACCTGGCCTCGGGGGGCAACGAGACGATTCACGTCGTCAGTGGCACGTCGTTCACCAGCTGCGGCAAATACGACAACACCGCGACGCTGACGTCGACGAACGCTCCGTCGCCCAACCCGGCGCAGGCGTCGACGACGGTGCAGTGCGCCGATCTGGATCTGGGCAAGACCGCGGACGACGACACCGTCGATGCGGGCGCCCAGATCGGATTCACGATCACGGTCGGCAACAGCGACGCGGCCGGGACCGGGACGGCAAAGGGCGTCGTGATCGACGACCCGCTGCCGAGCGGAAGCGGCGTCTTGTGGTCGATCGAGTCCGGGCCGGCGAACTGCTCGATCTCGGCGAACCAGCAGACCGGTGCGCAGACGCTGCACTGCACCGCGGTCGATCTCGGTCCAGGCGCCGGTTTCGTGGTGCACATCGTGAGTTCGACGGCATTCGCCAGTTGCAAGCAATACGACAACACGGCGAGCCTGACGGCGACCAACCACCCGACGGTCACTGCGAGCGACTCGACCATCGTCGAGTGCCCGGACGTGACGCTGACCAAGACCGCGGACGCCGACCTGGCCCTGCCGGGTGACACGATCGGCTTCACGATCACCGTCAGCAACAGCAACGCGGGCGGCACCGGAACTGCGCACGGCGTGGTCGTCGACGACCCGCTGCCGGGCGGCACCGGAGTCATGTGGTCCATCGTCTCGGGCCCGCAGAACTGCTCGATCGTGCTCGACAACACCGGCGCGACGCTGCACTGCACGGCCGTCGACCTCGGGCCGGGCGAGTCGTTCACCGTCCATGTCACCAGCCCGACGACCGTCGATAGCTGCCAGGCGTACCCGAACACGGTGAGCCTGACCGCGACCAACCATCCGTCACTCGACGACGACGCGACCACGACCGTGCAGTGCCCGGACGTGATCATCGTGAAGACGGCGGACGCGGAGACGGTCAACGCGGGCGAGCCGATCGGGTTCACGATCACGGCCAGCAACAGCTCGGCACCGGGTGCCGGACTTGCCACCGACGTGGTGATCTCCGACCCGCTCCCGCCGGGCATCGGCATCAACTGGTCGATCGAGTCCGGACCGGAGAACTGCTCGATCGTGGGTGAGGCGCCGGAGCAGACGCTGCACTGCACCGCGGTCGACCTCGAAGCGGGTGCGAGCGAGACCGTGCACCTGGTAAGCGACACATCGGAGAACAGCTGCGGGATCTACGACAACACCGCCACGCTGATCCTCTCCGACGGGACGGCTCCGGACCCGGCCTCGGCCAGCACCGAGGTCGAGTGCCCGGCGCTCGCCGTGACGAAGACGGCGGACGACGACCGGGTCCGGGCGGGTGACCAGATCGGCTTCGTGGTCTCCGTCTCGAACGCCGGACCGGGCACGGCGCTCGGCGCGACGCTGACCGACCCGCTGCCGGTAGGCAAGGGCGTCTCGTGGTCGATCGACGAGGCCGGCACCACCGCCTCGGGCTGCATGATCACCGACGGGCCGGACGGCCAGACGCTGGACTGCGCGCTGGGTGACCTGACCGCGGGCACCGCGGTGGACGTGCACTTGGTGAGCGGGACGACCGCCGACAGCTGCAAGGTGTACCCGAACGTGGCGACCCTCGACGCGACCAACGCGGCCGAGCTCACCGCCGACGCGGACACCCGGGTGACCAACTGCCTGGGCACCGAGGGGTCCACCCCGCCGCCGTCCACGCCACCCGGTACCTCGGGCACCGGCGCGCCGGTGAAGTCGGAGCTGGCCCTGGTCGTGCTCCTGCTGGGCGCCGGTGGGCTGTTGCTGCTGCTCGGCCGTCGTCGTCGAGGCGCTCGGCAGCTCTAGCGTCGCCACGCGACTACCCCCTCCGCCCGCCCTGAGCGCGGCGGAGGGGGTGTTCGCGTCTTTGCGCGGGCGTAAACTCGAAACATCCCCCTCCTGATCCTGGTTGGGGGATGTTCGTGCTGCGCCCCGTCGGCACCTAGGAAGGCGAAAACCGTGTCTTTGTCCGGCCTGCTCGCCGCTGCCAGTGCAGCATCGGCCGATCCGGCGCTCACCGCCGTCATCGAGGGCGTCGATTCGCCGGACCTCACGATCAGCGGTCCGCCCGGCGTGCAACCGTTCGCCATAGCCGCAGTGGCGAACACCGGCCGCCTCGTGCTGGCCGTGACCAGTTCCGGGCGCGAGGCCGAGGATCTGATGGTGGCGCTGCAATGCCTGCTGCCGCCGGACCAGGTCGCGCTGTACCCAGGCTGGGAGACCCTGCCGCACGAGCGGCTCTCACCGCGCGCAGACACAGTGGGCCGGCGGCTCGCGGTCCTGCGCCGGCTCGCGCACCCGTTGCCGGACGATCCGGCCGCCGGCCCGCTCTCGGTCGTCGTCGCGCCCGTCCGGTCGGTGCTCCAGCCGCAGGTTCCCCGGCTGGGCGAGCTCGCCCCGGTCGCGCTACGCGCTGGCGACACCGGCGAATTGGGCGAGATCGTCGCCGATCTGGTGCGGGCGGGGTACGCACGCACCGAACTGGTCGAGAAGCGCGGCGACTTCGCGGTGCGCGGCGGCATCCTTGACGTCTTCCCGCCGACCGAGGAACACCCGCTGCGGGTGGAGTTCTGGGGCGACGAGGTCGAGGACGTCCGGTACTTCAAGGTTGCCGACCAACGGTCGACTGGGGAGCCGGTGGTCGCTGGGTTGTGGGCGCCGCCGTGTCGCGAGCTACTGCTCACCGACGAGGTGCAGGCGCGTGCGGCGAAGCTGCTCGGCGAGCACCCCGAACTGGCCGAGCTGCTCGACCCGATCAGCCGCGGCGAGGCGGTCGAGGGCATGGAGGCGCTCGCGCCGGTGCTCGTCGACGACTTGGCGCTGGTGCTGCACGAACTGCCCGCCGGCGCGCACGTCGTCGTGTGCGACCCAGAGCGGGTCCGCACGCGCGCCGCCGACCTCGTCCGCACGTCGGGCGAGTTCCTCGATGCTTCCTGGGCGGTGGCCGCGGGTGGCGGCAAGGCACCGGTCGACCTCGCCGCGGCCTCGTTGCGCGAGCTCGCCGACGTCGAGGCCGACGCCCGCACCCTCGGCCTGCCGTGGTGGGGGATCACCGCCCTCGCCGACCCGGACGCGCCGGCCAGCGCCTTCTCGGCCGCGCCGGCCTACCGTGGCGACACCGACGCGGCGTTGACCGATCTGCGCGACTGGGCGCGCGCCGGCTGGCGCATCGCGCTCGTGTTCGACGGGCACGGCTCGGCCGAACGGGCCGTGGAACGGCTCAGTGCCGCGGAGATCCCGGCCCGGCTCGTCGGCGAGGCGTCAGTCGAACCGGGCGTCGTCGACGTCACGACCGGGCGCCTCGCGGGCGGCCTGGTCGCGCCCGCCCTCAAGCTCGCGTTCCTCACCGAGGCCGACCTCACCGGCCAGCGCGGCTCGACGACGCTCGACAAGACGCGGCTGCCGTCACGGCGGCGCAATGCGATCGACCCGATCCAGCTCAAGTCCGGCGACTACGTGGTGCACGAGCAGCACGGCGTCGGCAAGTACGCCGAGATGGTGCGTCGCACCGTGAACGGCGGCGAGCGTGAGTATCTGATCATCGAGTACGCGCCGTCCAAGAAGGGCCAGCCGGGAGACCGGCTGTTCGTGCCCACCGACGCCTTGGACCAGGTCACGAAGTACGTCGGCGGCGAGGCACCCTCGCTGTCCAGGCTGGGCGGCGCCGACTGGGCCAGGACCAAGGGGCGCGCGCGCAAGGCGGTCAAGGAGATCGCGGCCGAGTTGATCCGGCTCTACAGCGCGCGGATGGCGACCAAGGGGCACGCCTTCTCGCCGGACACGCCATGGCAACGCGAGCTCGAGGACGCCTTCGCCTACGTCGAGACGCCGGACCAGCTGGCGGCCATCGACGAGGTGAAGCACGACATGGAGCAGCCGATCCCGATGGACCGGGTGATCTGCGGCGACGTCGGCTACGGCAAGACCGAGGTCGCGGTGCGCGCGGCCTTCAAGGCGGTGCAGGACGGCAAGCAGGTGGCCGTGCTGGTGCCGACCACGCTGCTGGCCCATCAGCACATCCAGACCTTCGGGGAGCGGCTGGCGCAGTTCCCGGTGACGATCAAGGAGCTGTCCCGCTTCACCCCGGCCCGCGAAGTGGATGCGATCGGGAACGGCATCGTCGACGGCTCCGTGGACATCGTCATCGGCACGCACCGACTGCTTCAGCAGACCGTCCGGTTCAAAGACCTCGGACTTGTCATCGTCGACGAGGAGCAGCGTTTCGGTGTCGAGCACAAGGAATACCTCAAAGGACTGCGCACCGCCGTCGACGTGCTGACGATGTCCGCGACGCCGATCCCGCGCACCCTGGAGATGTCGCTCACCGGCATCCGCGAGATGACGACGATCCTGACCCCACCGGAGGAGCGGCACCCGATCCTCACCTTCGTCGGTGCGTACGACGCGCGGCAGGTGGGCGCGGCGATCCGCCGCGAGATGCTGCGGGACGGGCAGGTCTTCTACATCCACAACCGGGTCGAGTCGATCAACCGGGCCGCGTCGAAACTCGCCGAGATCGTGCCCGAGGCGCGCATCGCGGTGGCGCACGGCCAGATGCCCGAATCCGCACTCGAGCAGATCATGATCGGCTTCTGGGAGCGGGACTACGACGTGCTGGTGGCGACGACCATCGTCGAGTCAGGCCTGGACATCCCGAACGCCAACACCCTGATCGTGGACCGCGCCGACATGTTCGGGCTCTCCCAGCTGCACCAACTGCGCGGCCGGGTCGGCCGCGCCCGCGAGCGCGGTTACGCCTACATCACCTACCCGCCGGAGCGGCCGCTGACCGAGACCGCCTACGACCCGCTGGCCACGATCGCGCAGCACACCGAGATGGGCGCCGGCATGGCGGTCGCGCTGAAGGACCTGGAGATCCGGGGATCCGGGAACCTGCTGGGCGGCGAGCAGTCCGGGCACATCGCCGGCGTCGGCTTCGACCTCTACGTGCGGCTCGTCGGTGAGGCGGTGGCCGACTTCCGCGGCGAGAAACCGGAGGAATCGGTCGAGGTGAAGGTCGATCTGCCGATCGACGCGAACCTGCCCGTCGACTACCTGCCCGGGGAGCGGCTGCGGCTCGAGGCCTACCGCTCGCTCGCGTCCGCGACCACCGACGAGGCGGTCGACGCGGTGCGCGCCGAACTCGTCGACCGGTTCGGCCCGCTGCCGCCGCAGGTCGAGAACCTGCTCGCGGTGGCGCGGTTCCGCGTGCTCTGCCGCCGGTTCGGCGTCACCGAGATCTCGCTGCAGGGCAACCTCGTCCGGTTCTCGCCGGTCGACCTGCCCGAGTCCGCCCAGTTGCGGCTGCAGCGTCTTTACGACAAGTCGCACTACAAGCCGGCGGTGGGCACGATGTCGGTGCCCCGGCCGAAGGGCAGCGTCCAGCCGGACGGGAGCTTCCGCACCGCCGCGTTCGGGGGACAGCCGCTGCGCGATGTCGCGCTGCTGGCCTGGTGCGGGCAAGTGCTCGAGGCCGTCGCCTCCTCACCCGCGGGACCGCATCAGTGATGTAGTCGCGTAGCATCACCGATGCTAAGGTAGGTGGATGCGCACTACGGTTCGGCTCGATGACGACGTGGCTGCCGCCGCGCAGAAACTTGCCCGCGAGCGACACATCAGCATGTCCGACGCGGTAAACGAACTGGCGCGGGCCGGCACCCATATCGATGCGAAGCGCAAGCCCTTCGAGCAGCAGACGGCGGATATGGGCTTGCTCATCGATGTTTCGAACATCGGCGAGACTCTCGAGTTCCTCGAGGGTCCGGTTTACAAGTGATCGTCGACGCGAACGTCCTCCTCTACGCCGTCGATCCGTCGAGCCCATTCCATGATCGCGCCCGGCACTGGTTGGACACCGCCCTAAACGGTGCTGCGCGCGTGGGCCTTCCATGGGCCTCGTTGCTGGCTTTTCAGCGAGTTTCGACGAATCCACGCGCTGCGGCCCGACCACTCAGCGTCGACAGAGCTTGGTCATTCATCAACGGATGGCTCGACGCAGGCAACTCCTGGATCCCGATCCCGGGCGAGCGGCACGCAGAAATTCTCGGACGGTTGCTCATCGACGGTGATCTCCGGAGCAACCTCGTCACTGACGCGCACCTTGCGGCACTGGCGATCGAGTACGGGGTCGGGATCTGCTCGGCGGACAGCGACTTCGCCCGCTTCCCCGAGGTCCGCTGGGTCAACCCGATCGCCGGCTAGCTCGGTCTGCATGAGATTCTGTCCGTCGTGAAGCTTCGCAGGACGTCCGCGGTGGTGGTCGGCGCTGTGCTCGCGGTCGCCGGCCTCGCGGGGTGCAAGACGAACGTCGGAACCGCGGCGGTCATCGACGGCCACCGGGTCACCGAATCGGACGTGAATTCCTACCTCACCGCCGACTCCCAGCCGGTCAGCCAGCGGGATCCGGCGACCGGTGCGACCGTGCAGATCTCGCCCCGCTCGTTCGTGGTTTCCGAGCTGATCAACGAAAAGCTCGGCTTCAAGATCCTGAAGGCGATTCCGAGCATCAGCAACGTCACCCAGACCCAGCTCGAGGCGAAGCTGCACGATGACCTCGCCGGCAAGTCGGTGAGCCAGGTCGCCGAGCAGCTCGGCCTGCACGGGTACACGACGGCCTTCTACGAGATCATCCTGCGGGTGCAGGAGATCAGCGGCCTGCTCCGCACTGCGCAGTCCAACGGCGTCGACGTATCCGCGGTGTTCAGCAAGATCAGCCTCCCGGTGTCGGTCTCGCCGCGGTACGGGCATTGGGATTCGGTCAACCTGCGGTTCACCTCCGGCGCCACGGTGCCGGGCTACCTCGACGTGCGGCCCGGCCCGGCTGCCCCGCAGGGCCCGACCGGCAACAACTAGGCCGATGGCGGCGTCCCCGCTCGAGCGTGCCGTCGAGGTGATGGACCGGTTGCGGTCGCCCGGCGGGTGTCCGTGGGATGCGGCGCAGACGCACGAGTCGCTGACCCGCTACCTGCTCGAAGAGGCCTACGAGGTCATCGAGGCCATCGAGACCGGTGATCTGGCGTTGCTGCGCGAGGAGCTCGGCGACCTGTTGCTCCAGGTGCTCTTCCACGCCCGGATGACCCAGGAACTCCCGCCGGAGCAGGCGTTCGGCATCGACGACGTCGCGGCCGACCTGGTCGACAAGCTCGTCCGGCGGCATCCGCACGTGTTCGCCGGAATCGAGCCGGGGACGGCGGACGAGCTCAACGAGACCTGGGAACGGCAGAAGGTCGACGAGAAGGGCCGGACCTCCGCAGTAGACGGCGTCCCGCTCAACCAGCCGGCCCTGGCGCTGGCGGCCAAGCTGGTGTCGCGGGCCCGCCGGGCCGGGCTGGCCGGCCCGCCGACCGACGGCGACGGCATCGGCGCCCGGCTGATGGCGCTGGTGGCCGAGGCGGTCGCGGCCGGCGTCGATCCGGAGGCCGCGTTGCGCCGCACGGCGCGCGAGTACCGCAGCGCGCTGGTTAGCGAGGAGAACCGCGACGCCGGGCCGACTTCCCGGCGGGCTGTCGAAGAATAGAAAGGTCCCAGCTGGTAACACGGGGGGAGTTACCACCTGGGACGTGTTCCATCATAACGGTCCGTAGCCGACCCGCAACCGGTCGTAACCGGGCTCACGTTCGGCCAGTGCGGTAACGATGCTGCGTTCGGGCGGTACTAGCAGCCCAGGAGCAACATGATCGAGCTCGGCGGGGCGGCGCAGCCGGCCGAAGCGTCGCGGTTAGGGTTGACCGGCATCCGCCGTCGTCGGAAGGGACTGGCTGTGGCAAGCATCGACGCCGTGGGCGCGCGGGAGATCCTGGATTCGCGCGGCAATCCGACGGTCGAGGTCGAGGTGGCGCTCGACGACGGCACCCTGTCGCGTGCAGCCGTGCCGAGCGGCGCGTCCACCGGGGCCTTCGAAGCGGTCGAGCTGCGCGACGGCGGCGACCGCTACGGCGGCAAGGGCGTCCAGCAGGCGTGTGCCGCGGTCATGGACGACATCGCTCCCGAGGTCATCGGCCTGGAAGCGAGCGAGCAGCGCATCCTGGACCAGACGCTGCGCGACTTGGACGGCACGCCGGACAAGAGCCGGTTCGGCGCGAACGCGATCCTCGGTGTCTCGCTCGCGGTTGCCAAGGCCGCAGCGAACTCGGCCGATCTGCCGCTGTTCCGCTATCTGGGCGGCCCGAACGCCTACCTGCTGCCCGTCCCGATGATGAACATCCTCAACGGCGGGGCGCACGCCGACTCCAACGTCGACGTGCAGGAGTTCATGATCGCGCCGATCGGCGCCCCGACCTTCGCCGAGGCGTTGCGGCAGGGTGCTGAGGTCTACCACGCGTTGAAGGCCGTACTGAAGCAGAAGGGCCTGTCGACCGGCCTCGGCGACGAGGGCGGGTTCGCGCCGAACCTCGACTCGAACCGCGCCGCGCTGGACCTCATCGTCGAGGCGATCGGTACGACCGGTCTCGCCGCCGGCACCGACATCGCGCTCGCTCTCGATGTCGCCGCGACCGAGTTCTTCGCCGACGGCGCCTACCAGTTCGAGGGCAAGGCGACGCCGGCCGACGAGCTCATCGCGTACTACACCTCGCTGGTCGACAGCTACCCGATCGTGTCGATCGAGGACCCCCTCGCCGAGGACGACTGGGCTGCGTGGCAGGCGATGACCGAACAGCTGGACGACCGCGTCCAGTTGGTCGGCGACGATCTTTTCGTCACCAACCCGGAGCGGCTCGCCCGCGGCATCGAGTCCGGCGCGGCGAACGCGCTCCTGGTGAAGGTGAACCAGATCGGCACGCTCACCGAGACCTTCGACGCCGTCGACCTCGCGCACCGGCACGGCTACCGGTGCATGATGAGCCACCGCTCCGGCGAGACCGAGGACACCACCATCGCCGACCTCGCGGTCGCGGTGAACTGCGGCCAGATCAAGACCGGCGCGCCGGCACGCAGTGAGCGGGTGGCCAAGTACAACCAGCTGCTGCGCATCGAGGACGAACTGGACGAGGCGGCCCGGTACGCCGGGGCGGGCGCGTTCCCGCGCTTCGGCGGATGACCGATCCGTCCGGCGCGGGCCCGCGCCCCGTGCTGACCGGCCGGGCGCTCGCACTCGGCGCGGTCGTCCTGCTGCTGGTCGTGCTACTCGCCGCGCCGGTGAACCGCTATCTGACCAGCCGGCACACGATCGGCCAGGCCGCTCAGCAACTGCACGACCACAAGCAGCAGCTCGCCGAACTGGCCAAGCAGCGCGACCGGTGGGGCGACCCCGGTTACATCCAGCAGCAGGCGCGCACCCGGCTCCAGTACGCCATGCCTGGCGACACCGTGTACGTCGTGGTCAACCAGGGACAGAGCTCGGACATCGAGAAGACGTCCGGCGTCGAGCTGGCCGGGCCGCCCGGTCCGTCGTGGACCACCCGGCTCATGGACAGCCTGCACGCCGCAGCGAAATGACCTCGGCCGATCCCGATCGGCAGCCGACCGTCGCCGACGAGGACCGCCGGATCGTCTCCCGCCAGTTGGGCCGCCGGCCCCGTGCGATCCGTGCGGTGGCGCACCGCTGCCCGTGCGGCAACCCCGACGTCATCGAGACCTCGCCGCGGCTGCCGGACGGTACGCCGTTCCCGACCCTGTACTACCTCACCTGCCCCAAGGCGGCTGCCGCCATCGGCACCCTCGAGTCGAGCGGCATGATGCGGGAGATGACCGACCGGCTGGCCGCCGACCCGGAACTCGCCGCCACCTACCGCGCGGCGCACGAGAGCTACCTCGCGCGCCGGGAACAGATCGCGCATGTCGAGGAGATCGCCGGGGTCAGCGCCGGTGGCATGCCCAAGCGGGTGAAATGCCTGCACGTGCTGGTCGCGCACGCGCTCGCCGCGGGACCCGGCGTGAACCCGCTCGGCGACGAGGCGCTCGCCGCGCTGCCCGACTGGTGGGCGGGGGGCCCATGCGTGCCGGCGGCCGAACGATGACACGGGTCGCCGCGATCGACTGCGGGACGAATTCGATCCGGCTGCTCATCGCCGACGTCGAGAGCGTCGGGCTGACCGACGTCGTCCGCGAGATGCGCATCGTCCGGCTCGGCCAGGGCGTCGACCGCACCGGCCGGCTCGCGCCCGAGGCGCTGGAGCGCACCCGGGTCGCCCTCGCCGGCTACGCGGCGCAGATCGGCGAGCACGGGGCACAGCGCGTGCGGATGGTGGCCACCAGCGCAACCCGCGACGCCGCCAATCGCGATCAGTTCGTTGCGATGGTCCGCGCCGAACTGGGTGTCGATCCGGAGGTGATCACCGGCCAGCAGGAGGCCGCGCTGACCTTCGCCGGCGCGGCGAGCGCGCTCGACGAGGTGGACGGCGTGCCGCTGCTCGTCGTGGACATCGGCGGCGGGTCGACCGAACTGGTGCGGGGCGACGCCGCCGGCGAGCCGCTGCGCGCGCACAGCATGGACGTCGGCTGCGTGCGGATGACCGAACGCCACCTGCGCGACGACCCGCCGACGGCCGAGCAGGTCGCGGCGACGATCGCAGACGTGCGCACGGCGGTCCACGCAGCCCGCGCGGACGTACCGCTCTCCGGCGAGCTGCGCTTCGTCGGCGTGGCCGGCACCGTGACCACGGTCGCGGCAATCGCGCTCGGCCTCGGCCGCTACGACCCGGACCTCATTCACGGCTCGGTCCTCACCGCCGAGCAGGTCGCGGCGGTGACCGAACAGCTGTTGCAGATGACACACGAGCAGCGCGCCCTACTGCCGGTGATGCATCCGGGCCGCGTCGACATCATCGGCGGCGGCGCGCTCGTGCTTCGGACGCTGGTCGAGGAGACCGGTGTGCATCAAGTGGTGGCCAGCGAGCACGACATCCTCGACGGGATCGCGCTCAGCCTGGGCTGAACCCCGCGAGTGCGCTCGCGGTCAGTCGAGCTTGTCCTCGACGGTCTTCGCGCGCGGCGGCTCGCTTCCGGTGATCGCCTTGAACGTGGCCTTCGCGCTGGACTGGGTGATCAGCTGGGCTACCACCACGCCGGCCGCGGACAGCGCTGCCCAACCGAGCGCGTCGGTCCAGCGGACGTCGGGCTCGGACGGCTTGCGCGGCGGGTCCTGAGGCCGGGCGGCGAGCCAGGCCCGTTCGACCGCCTTCTTCGACGCGATTCCGACGGGGATTCCGATGACGACGCTGATCAGCTTCATGCCGACTTTCGCTCCGACCGCCATGGCCCAACCCTACCCGCGTCGCTGCCGCGCCTCCCTGCGAAGCTGGCACACATGGCACCGACACTGGCCGAACTGAACTCCCAGGTCGTCGAGTGCCGACGCTGCCCGCGGCTGGTCGAGTGGCGCGAGACGGTCGCGGCCGTGAAGCGTCGCGCGTTCGCCGATCAGACGTACTGGGGACG
>JAVHVB010000179.1:0-5024 GCA_032160775.1 Pseudonocardiales bacterium
TTGAAACCGGCCGCGGCGAAGATCGCCGCGGAGTCACGGGCGAAGGCGGTCGAGCCGTACCGGGCGTCGTAGCCGACGACCACGGGCTCGCCGGTCCGTCCCTGGCCGGCCAGCCAGGCGGCCAGGCCGGCGGCCGCCCGGCGCACCACGGTGCGATTCATCCCGTTCGGCCCGGCGCGCAACGGGCCGCGCAGCCCCGCGGTGCCGAACGTGAGCGGGCCGGCGAACCGGTCGCCGAGCTCCGCCTCCGCGCCCGCGTCGAGCAGCGCCTGCAACTCGGCGGCGGCGCCCGGATCGACCTCGTCGTCGATCCACGCCTCGACCTCGGCCCGGTTCACCATCGGCTCGCGACCTCGTCCAGGCCGAACCCGGCGGACGTGAACCCACCACCGAGATAGTGGTCCGACGGATGCGTGCTGTGCTCGACGTCGTCCACGTACACCTCCGCGTCGTCCTGTGGCTCGTAGCCGAGCGCCCGGCCGGCAGCCAGCGACCACATCCGGCGGGTGTTGTTCGAGATGCCCCAGACGAGCGCGTAGCCGAGATCGGGCGACCGCAGGCAGGCGTCGACGAGCCGGGCGCAGTCGTCCGGCGACAGCCAGGTCGACAGTGAGCGCAGATGTGTCGGCTTCGGCTCGAAGGTGCCGATCCGCAGGCAGGCCACTCGGAAGCCGTACCGGTCCACGTAGTACCGGCCGAGCGCTTCGCCGAACACCTTGCTCACCCCGTACAGGGTGTCCGGCCGTGGCGCGAGGTCGGCCGGCTGCTCGCTGCCGACCGGGGTGAACCCGACGGCGTGGTTCGACGACGCGTACACCACCCGCCGCACGCCGGCCCGGCGCGCGGCCTCGAACACCTGGACCGTGCCCTCGATGTTCGCCTCCCGGATCACCGGCCAGGGCGCCTCGTCGGGCCGCCCGGCCAGGTGCACGACCGCCTCCACGCCGTCCATCGCGGAGTCCAGGTCGGCAGCCGAGGTGATGTCCCCGACGACACCGTTGGGCACCGCCGCACGGTCGAAGCCGCGCAGATCCCAGCCCAGGGCGGGAAGCCGCTCGCGCAGCGCCGTGCCGATCCTGCCGGCCGCGCCGGTGAGCAGGGCTACTCCCATGGCTGGCTCGCGGGCAGCGTTCGCGCGGTCATAACCGGGGGATCAGCTGGGCCAGCAGTTCACCCATCCGGGTGGCCGAGGCCTTGCCGACCGCCAGCACCTCCTCGTGGTCCAGCGGGTCGCCGAGGCCGGCCGCCAGGTTGGTGACGAGTGAGATGCCGAGCACCTCACACCGTTCGGCGTGCGCGGCGATCGCCTCGAGGGCGGTGGACATCCCGACCAGGTCCGCGCCGAGCACGCCCGCCATCCGGACCTCGGCGGGCGTCTCGTACTGCGGGCCGTGGAACTGGGCGTAGACGCCCTCGGCGAGCGACGGGTCGATCTCGCGGACCAGGCCGCGCAGCCGCGCGGAGTAGAGATCCGACAGGTCGACGAACCGGGCGCCGACGAGCGGCGTCCGGCCGGTGAGGTTCAGGTGGTCGCTGATCAGCACCGGGTCGCCGACCGCGAGGCCGGGACGCAGGCCGCCGCAGGCGTTGGTCAGGATGACGATCCGGCAGCCGGCCGCCGCGGCCATCCGGACGCCGTGGACGACCGGCGCGACGCCGCGGCCCTCGTAGAGGTGGGTGCGGCCGAGGAAGCACAGCAGCCGGCGACCGGCGACCTCCAGCGAACGGATCCGGCCGGCGTGCCCCTCGACGGCGGGCGGCAGGAAGCCGGGCAGATCCGTGACGGGGAAGTCGGCCACTGCGCTGCCCAAGACGTCGATCGCCGGCACCCAGCCGGAGCCGAGCACGATCGCGATGTCGTGGTCGGCCACACCGGATCGTCGAGCCAACTCGGCGGCGGCCGCGACTGCGGCGGCTGCGGCGTCGGACGGGCCGGGGGAGTCGGCGGCGCCGGGGGCGTCGGGGGCGGAGGTCGGGTCGGACACAAATCCGACCCTAGCCGCCGCCGTATCCCGCTAGGCCCGCTGGCAGGCCATGCAGCGCGCGGTCTGCGGCAGGATCTCCAGGCGCCCCGTCTCGACGGGGCCGCCGCAGGCGACGCAGTAGCCGTACCGGCCGTCGTCCATCCGCGAGAGCGCGGCGCGGATGTCGCGCAGCGCCTCGCGGGCGCCGGACACAAGCGATCGGACGATCTCGGGATCGGTGCTGCCCAGCTGCCCGGCGCGGGGTGGCTCGTGCAACTCGCGTAGCTGGTCGAGGCGGAACTCGCGCTGCTCCTCGAGCATCGCCCGCAGTTCCTTGACCTGCCGGTCGGACAGCTGCCCACTGAGCGGGCAGGGCAGCGCGGAACGGGGTGCGGTGGCGCGTCGGGCCTGCATACACGGGAGACGCGCCATCGGCGCCGAACGTTCCGTCGCCCGGCAAACTCTTCGTCGGCACCTAAGCGCCGGTCCTCGGCGACGCCGGGACACCGCCGCCCAGACAGATGGAATGTTCGGGGTCGCGATCCGGCGGACTAGCAGCGAGAGATCGGCCACCTGATCAGGTCGGCAGGGCGGGCCGGCACCTACCATCCGATAATGCCGACAGACCCGGATTCATTGGCGCTGGCCGCCGGTTTCCCGGCGCCGACGCGCGAGCAGTGGCGGGAACTGGTCGCCGCCGTGCTCGCCCGGACATCGGCGGCTGGGGCCGGGCGGGCGGGCGACCCCGAGGACGAGCTCACGTCGACCACGTACGACGGGATCCCGATCCGGCCGCTCTACACGGCCGAGGATGCGCATGGGGTCGACGCGGACGGCCTGCCCGGGCATCCGCCGTTCGTCCGCGGCGCCACCGCCGCCGGAGCCACCGCCACCGGCTGGGATGTCCGGACCCGGCACGCCGACACCGACCCGGCAGCGGTGAACCGGGCTGCGCTGGCCGACCTCGAGGGCGGCGCCACCTCGCTCTGGCTCGTCGTCGGCGACGGCGGTCTCGCCGTCGACGACCTCCCGGCGGCTCTGGACGGCGTCTACCTCGACCTCGCCCCGATCGCGCTGGACGCCGGTGCGGTCACGCTTGGCGCCACCTCTGCTCTGCTCACGCAGTGCGAGCAGCGCGACGTCGACCCCGCGGAGTTGCGCGGAACCCTGGGCGCCGACCCGATCGGCCGGCGCGCACGCACCGGCGCCGACGCCGATCTGGGCCTGCTGCGGACCCTGGGCGAGCAAAGCAACGCTCTGCGCGGCATGCACCTGGCCACGGTCGACGCGACGGTCTATCACGAGGCGGGCGCGTCCGACGCGCAGGAACTCGGCATCGCCACAGCGGTCGGTGTCGGCTATCTCCGTGCGCTGACCGACGCCGGGCTGTCCGTGGACGACGCGCTGCACGCCCTCGAATTCCGCTTCGCAGTGACCGCAGAGCAGTTCCCGTCCATCGCCAAGCTTCGCGCCGCCCGAAGCATCTGGGACCGGGTTGCCGAGCTGTCCGGCGCGAGCGACAGCCGGCGCGGCCAGTACCAGCACGCGGTCACCTCGGCGGCGATGCTGACGAAACGCGACCCGTGGGTGAACATGCTGCGCACCACGATCGGCTGCTTCGCGGCCGCGGTCGGCGGCGCGGACGCGATCACCGTGCTCGCGTTCGACTCGGCGATCGGCCGCTCGGACGACTTCGCCCGGCGGATCGCCCGGAACACCCAGTCGATCCTGCACGACGAATCGAGCCTGGCCCGGGTCGTCGACGCGGCCGGCGGCTCCTGGTTCGTCGAGTCGTTGACCGAGCAGCTCGCCGAGCGGGCCTGGGCCGTCTTCACCCGGATCGAGCAGGCCGGCGGGGCGCTGGCCGCGCTGAACAGCGGCGCGATCGGCGAGTTGCTGGCGCAGACCTCCGCCGCGCGCAGCGCGGACATCGCCTCCCGGCGGGCGCCGATCACCGGTGTCAGCGAGTTCGCCTTCATCGATGAACCCCCGGTCGCCCGGCAACCGCTGCCACCCGTCCCGGCCGGGGGTTTGCTCCCGCTGGTGCGCTACGCGGGTGACTACGAGGAGCTGCGCGACCGATCCGACGCCGCGCCGGAGCGTCCGCGAGTATTTCTCGCCACCCTTGGCCCGTTCGCCGCGCACAGCGCGCGCGTCGCGTTCGCGGCGAACCTCTTCGCCGCCGGCGGCATCGCGACCGTGACCGGCGACGTCACGGACGGGCCGAACCTGATCACGCCGGTGGTCTGCCTGTGCGGCTCGGACAAGTCGTACGCCGACGACGAGGCCGCAGTCGCCGTGCTGTTGCTGCGCGAGCTCGGCGCGAAACACATCTGGCTGGCCGGTAAGGCCGACCTGGACGGCGTCGACGGCACCCTGTTCACCGGCTGCGACGCGCTCGAGGTCCTGCGCCGCACGCTCGACGTGCTGGGGGTGGCGGAATGACCATTCCCGACTTCAGCGCAGCACCGTGGGAGACGCCCGAGGGGATCGTCGTCCCGCCGCTCTACACCGCTGCCGACCTGGCCGAACTGGACACGCTGCACGGGTATCCCGGCATCGCGCCGTTCCTGCGCGGGCCGTACCCGACGATGTACGTCAACCAGCCGTGGACGATCCGGCAGTACGCCGGATTCTCCACCGCTGCCGAGTCGAACGCCTTCTACCGGCGCAACCTCGCGATGGGGCAGAAGGGTCTGTCGATCGCGTTCGACCTCCCGACGCACCGCGGCTACGACAGCGACAATCCGCGCGTCGTAGGTGACGTGGGCATGGCGGGCGTCGCGATCGACTCGATCTACGACATGCGCCAGCTCTTCGACGGGATCCCGCTCGACAAGATGAGCGTGTCGATGACGATGAACGGCGCGGTGCTGCCCGTCCTCGCGCTCTACGTCGTCGCGGCGGAGGAGCAGGGCGTCGCGCCGGAGCACCTCACCGGGACGATCCAGAACGACATCCTCAAGGAGTTCATGGTCCGCAACACCTACATCTACCCGCCGCAACCCTCGATGCGGATCATCAGCGACATCTTCGAGTTCACCTCGCAGAACATGCCGC
>JAVHVB010000180.1:0-6048 GCA_032160775.1 Pseudonocardiales bacterium
ACTTCATCGAGTCGGCCGTCCCGCACCTGGAGAACAGCGATTCGGCGGCGATCGTAGACATCGCCACCACCTCGGCGATCGAGGCCGGGGTGCTGCGCACCAACGGCGGCTACGGCGCGCTGAAGGCGGCGGCGTTGCAACACGTCTCGTCCCAGGCGCGGGCGCTCGGTCCGCAGGGCATCCGGGTCAACGCGGTGTCGCCCGGACCTACCTACTTCAAGGACGGCGACTGGCAGACCATGGAGGAGCAGCGGCCCGAGCTGTTCCGGACCGCGCGCGAGAACATCGCCCTCGGCAAGTTCGGCACCGACGTCGACGTGGCGAACGCCGTCGCGTTCCTCGTCTCGCCGGCCGCCGGGCACATCACCGGAACGAACCTGATCGTCGACGGCGGGTTCACCAACCGCTTCGACTTCTGAACCGGTGGACACGATGTCGACCGTCACCGAGAGCTCGCGTCTCGACGCGCTGCTCGACCTCCAGCCCGGCACCGAACGGTGCCCGCACCGCGGGTGGGCCGAACTGCGCGAGCAGGGCCGCGTCCTGTGGATCGAACGTCTCGGCGCCTATGCGGTGACGCGGTACGAGGACGTCGAGGAGGTGCTGGGCGATCCGGAGCGATTCCCGTCCGGGCTCGGCAACCCGCAGGGGCCCAAGATCGGCAAGCGACTTGCCGACGCGCGCGCCGAACTCGCCGAGACGAGCGAGGAGTTCCGCGAGCTGCTCGACCGGATGCGCCCGGACTGGCGCAGCCAGCAGGTGCTGCTCAGCTCGGACGGCGAGGAGCACTCCGGACACCGCGCGATGGTGATGGGCATGTTCAGCGCCCGCCGGGCCGCTGCCCTCGAACCGTGGATCGAGGAACTCGCCGAAGGCTTGATCGACGGCTTCCAGGACGACGAGGTCGTCGAGCTGTTCACCCGGTACTGCATGGCGCTGCCCGTGCAGGTGATCGCCAACCAGCTCGGCGTCGACAAGGCGCGGATCCCGGACTTCCTGCGCTGGTCGATCCACGCGAACGCGCACATGGGCAACGACGAGTTCGATCAGCAGGACGTCGTCGAGCACACCCGGTGCAACGTCGAGTTCAGCGAGTACTTCCGCCCGCTGATGGAGGAGCGCAAGAGCGACCCGCGCGACGACTTCGTGTCGAAGGTCGTGCAGGCCGACGACGAGAAGTATCACCTCAGCGACACCAAGCGGCTGGCGATCATCTCGCAGATGCTCAACGCCGGCCACGAGACGTCGTCCAAGACGATGGCCGAGGGCGTGGCGCGCCTTGCCGCCGATCCGGCGCTGGCCGCGCGGCTGCGGGCGAACCCGGACGAGGTGGCGGTGTTCGTCGAGGAGGTCCTTCGGCTGACCTCGCCGACGCAGGGCCTCTACCGCACGGTCGCCCAGGACACGACGCTCGGCGGGGTCGATCTACCCGCCGGCGCTCCGCTGCTCGTCCTCTACGCGTCCGCGAACCGCACCGAGACCGTCTTCCCGCATCCGGACGACGTGGACATCGACCGCGCGAACGCCGGCAGCCACTTCGCCTTCGGCAAGGGCAAGCACTTCTGCCCCGGCGCCGCGCTGGCCCGCGTCGTGGTGCGCACCGGGCTGACCACCCTGCTGCGCCGGATGCCGGAATGGACGATCGCCGAGGACGCCGGCGGGGAGACGTTCAACCGCAGCTACCTGCTGCACGGCCGCAACGAGATCTGGATCCGCTTCGCCGGGTCGAGCGAGAAGGAGCAGGCATGACCAGCGCAGCGCAGAAGGTCGTCGTCGTCACCGGCTCCGGCGGCGGCATCGGCCGCGCCACGTGCATCGCCTTCGCCGCGGCAGGCTGGTCCGTGGTCGGCGGCGACCGCGACGGCGACAAGGCGAAGGAGTCCGCCGAACTGTGCGGGCCCGACGCGGTCGGCTTGACGACCGACGTGACCTCAGCCGCCGACCTGCGCGAGCTCGTCGGCACCGCCACCCGCCTGCACGGTCGCCTCGACGCGGCCGTGAACAACGCCGGTGTCGCGCCGGCGAAGAAGGCCTACACGGACGTGACCGACGAGGAGTACGACTTCGTCATGGGCGTGAACCTGCGCGGCGTGTGGCTGTCGATGAAGGAGGAGATCCCGGCGATCCTGGCTACCGGCGGTGGCGCGATCGTCAACATCTCCTCGCGCACCGGCCACATGGGTAGCCCCGGCCGCGCGCCTTACGCGGCGAGCAAGCACGGCGTCATCGGGCTGACCCGGTCGGTGGCGCTCGAGTACGGGCCGCAGGGCATCCGGGTGAACACGATCTGTCCCGGCGCGATAGACACGGGGATCGTCGACGGCGCCGTTCCCAACACGCCGGACCGGGACGCGCTGCTCGCGGCCACTGCCGCGCTGGGGCGGGTCGGCCAGCCCGAGGAGATCGCATCCGCCGCGCTGTGGCTGTGCTCTGACGGCTCGTCCTACGTCAACGGCACCGAACTCGCGATCGACGGGGGAGTGACGCGCGGCTACTCGGGCAACCGGACGTCGTGAAGGTCGTCGCCGCGCCGGACAGTTTCCGCGGGTCACTGACCGCGGCCGAGGTGGCGGCGGCGATGGCCCGCGGAGTGCGCGCGGTCGAGGCGGGCGCCGACGTCGTCGAGTTGCCGGTTGCCGACGGTGGGGAGGGAACCGTCGACAGCGCGGTGGCCGCGGGCTTCACTGCGTACGAGGTCCGGGTGCGCGGACCGCTCGGCGACTGGGTCGACGCCCGGATCGCGATCCGCGACGGGCACGCCGTGGTCGAACTGGCCGAGCTGTGCGGCTGGGCGCGGCTGCCTGGGGGGCGCACGGACCCGCTGCACACGCACACGGCCGGGCTCGGCGACGGGATTCGCGCCGCGCTGGACCTCGGCGCCCGACACGTGGTCGTCGGGGTCGGCGGCAGCGTCTCGACCGACGGCGGCGCCGGCATGCTCGCCGCACTCGGCGCGATCTTCTGCGACGCCAACGGGACGGCGGTCGGCTGGGGCGGCGCGGCGCTCGACGCGCTGCACGCGATCGACACGAGGGAGCTCGACCCGCGGCTCGCCGACACGTCGGTGGTGCTCGCCACCGACGTAGACAACCCGCTGCTCGGCCCGACCGGCGCCGCCGCGGTGTTCGGGCCGCAGAAGGGCGCGTCGATCGACGACGTGCGGCGCCTCGAGCGCGGGCTCGCCCGGCTGGCCGACGTCGTCGAGCAGGCCACCGGCGTCCCTGTCCGGGACCGCGCGGGCTGCGGTGCGGCCGGCGGAATCGGCGCGACCGCCGTGCCCTACTTGCACGCGCAGATCGCGTCCGGAGCCGATCTCGTCCTCGATCTGCTGGATTTCGACGCGCTGGCGGGCGGCGCCGACCTCGTGCTCACCGGCGAGGGCAGATGGGACGCGCAGACCGCCGGCGTCAAGGCGCCGGCCCGGGTGACGGCGCGCGCGCACGCGGCGGGTGCCGGCGTCGGCGTGGTGGCCGGCCGGCTCGACGCATCGGCCGCAGAACTCGCGAAGCTGGGCGTCGCCGCCTCCTGCGCACTCGTCGACCTCGAACCCGACCCGGAGCGGGCCGTCCGCGATGCGGGCCCGCTCGTGGAGCGGGCCAGCGCACTCGTTGTGCAGAGCTGGCGGGCGCAATGACCGTGGAGACCCTGGACGACGACGTCCGGACCTCCGTGCGCGGCGGCATCGGCCGGATCACCCTCGACCGGCCGCGCGCCATGAACGCACTGACCCATCCGATGGTGGTCCGGGTCGACGGCGCGCTGGACGAATGGCGCGGTGACCCCGACGTGCAGGCGGTGCTCATCGACGGCGCCGGCGAGCGCGGGCTGTGCGCCGGTGGCGACATCAAGATGTTCCACGCGTCCGCCCTCGGCGACGGCCGCGCGGCCATCGACTTCTGGACAGCCGAGTACCGGATGAACGCGCAGCTGGCCGCGTACCCGAAGCCGGTGGTCGCGCTGATGTCCGGCGCCGTGCTCGGTGGCGGGGTGGGCATCAGCGCGCACTGCCGGCACCGGGTGGTCACCGAGACCACCTCGATCGGCATGCCTGAGGTGGGCATCGGCTTCGTCCCGGACGTCGGCGGCACCTGGCTGCTCGGCCGGGCGCCCGGCGAACTCGGCCTGTATCTGGCGCTCACCGGGCAGCCGGTCGGCCCCGGCGACGCGCTGCTGTGCGGGCTCGCCGACACCTTCGTCCGGTCGTCCGAACTGCTTGCGCTGCGCGCCGCGCCGGACGCCATGACGCTGCTCGACGCGGTCGAGAAGCCGGTCGGCGACCGCCCGGCGGCGCCGCTCGCCGATCAGCGGCACTGGATCGACGAGTGTTTCGCCGAGCCGAGCGCGGGAGAGATCGTCCGGGCGCTGCGCGGCCATCCGGGCGTCGAGGCGAAGGCCGCCGCCGACCTCATCGAGACCCGCAGCCCGGAGGCGGTGCAGCTCACCCTGCTCGCCGTGCGGCACGCACGCACGCTGCCGTCGCTGCCCGCCGCGCTCGCCGCCGAGCTGGCCGTGTCGATCGCATCGCTGGCGCGCCCGGACTTCGTGGAGGGGATCCGCGCCCAGGTGATCGACAAGGACCGCACCCCGCGCTGGACGCCGTCCTCGCTCGACGACGTGGACGTCGCGCAGCTCACCGACCGCTTCGCCGCCTGGGTGGCGGCGGCCGACGAAAGGCAGTTTCAAAGATGACCGATCCGCACGATGCGGCCGCCGTCTGCGCGACGCTCTATGCGTTTGCGCAGGGCATCGACACCCGCGACTGGCCGCTCCTCGAATCGGTGTTCACCGATCCGTTCGAGTACGACTACACCTCGCACCGCGCCGACGCGGCAGGCGTGCTGACGCCGGCCGAGTGGGTCGGCGCCCGGCGCCGCCGGTTCGCCACGATGACCGCGACGCAGCACTCGATGACCAACCCGCGGGTGGTCGTCGACGGCGACACGGCGCGGGTGCGGATGTATGTCGAGGCGTGGCACGTGGCCGACATCGACGGCTCGAGCGAGTGGTGCACGATCGGCGGCGAGTACCACGACGAACTCGTCCGCGCGGCCGATGGCTGGCTGATCTCGAAGCTGCGCCTCGAGCGCCGGTGGACGGTCGGCAACCCGGCGGTACTGGACCTGCCGACATGAACGACGCGGCAGGGCCGGTCGCGATCGTCACCGGTGCGGCATCGGGCATCGGGCTGGCCACGGTGGCCTGGCTGCGCGCCGCGGACGTCCGGGTCGTCGCCGTCGACCGCGCGCCGGCCGAATCGGCAACCGACGACGGGATGGTGACGGTCACCGGCGACATCACCGACCCCGCCACGAACGAGGCGATGCGCGACGCCGCCGTCGACGCGTTCGGTGGGCTGGACCACCTGGTGCTCAACGCCGGCGTCTCCGGGCGCGGCGACATCGCCACGATCGATCTCGCCACCGTCGACCGCGTCATCGACGTCAACCTGCGCGCGACGGTGCTCGGTCTGCGCGCCTGCGTCCCCGCGCTGCGGCAGCGCGGCGGCGGCTCGGTGGTGCTCACCGCGTCGGTCTCCGCATTCGGTGGCGAGCCGGACCGCTGGCCGTACAGCGCGGCGAAGGCCGGCGTGGTGTCGCTGGCCCGGTCGATGGCGATCGATCTCGGTCGCGACCGGATCCGGGTCAACGCGGTCTGCCCCGGCCCGATCCACACCGGCATCAGCCGGCACATCGCCGACACCGACCCGGAGCGGTACGGCTACCTGCGCGACTCGATCCCGCTGAGCCGGTGGGGCGAGGCGGACGAGGTCGCCGCGGTGATCGGCTTCCTGCTCTCGCCGGCGTCGTCGTTCGTCAACGGTGTCGCGCTGCCGGTCGACGGCGGGCAGAGTGCCCGCAACGGCCAGGGCCAGCCGCCGGGGACGTGGTGAGCGGCATGGGCGACGGACGGCTGACCGGCGCGAACGTGCTCGTGACGGGCGCGAACCGGGGGATCGGCAAGGCGTTCGTGGACGAGGCAGTGGCCCGCGGTGCCCGGGTCTACGCGACCGCCCGGCGTCCGGAGTCGTTAGCCGAGGTCTTCGCCGAG
>JAVHVB010000181.1:0-9308 GCA_032160775.1 Pseudonocardiales bacterium
CCAACTGAGCCAGGTGCGCTACGTGGTGATGGAGCGCAACGGGGCGATCAGCGTGCTGCGCGGCGACGGTGCCGTCGATCCGCAGCTCGTCGCCGACCTCAGGCTCGCCCCGGCCGACGCGCGCTGACCTGCTGGTACAGCGCGGTGGCTGCGGCGACGGCGGCAACGATCGCGCCGTAGCCCAGCGAGGTGTCGCGCAGCCCGTCCTGGGTGATGAGCACGCCCGCCACGAGTGCCGGGATGCTGAACGCCAGGTAGCTCACCACGAAGATTGCGGAGATCAATGCGGCCCGCTCGTGCGGCGCCGCTAGCTGGCTGACGGTCCGGAAGGCACCGAGGAACGCCGGCCCGAAGCCCGCTCCGGCGAACAACGCGCCGATCGCGAAGGTCGTCAGCGACACCGTCGCCAGACCGAACACGAACAGGACGGTGCCGGCAAACAGCAGTGCGGTGCCGAGGCGCTCCATCTCCTCCGGTGCCCGGTTGCGGAGCAGGACGGACGTCGCGGCGGCGGCGCCGGCGAACAGGCCCAGGACCCCGCCGACCACGGCGTGGTTGTGCTGGCCGAAGACCGCGGTCAGCAGCGAACCGCCGACCGAGAACATCAGCCCGCCCAGCATCCAGGTCGAGGACATGGTCGGGAGGGCACGCAGGAACGCCCGGCGGGCGGCGGCCGGAACCGCGATCTGCGGGCGCAGGGCGGCTGCCGCGCCCGGCTGCCGCTGCACCGTCTCCGGGAGCAGCGCGGTGGCCGGCACCAGGAGGACGAAGATCGCGGTGAGGATGCCGAACACGAGGCGCGTCGGGTGCGGCCCGTACTGGAGCAGGACGCCGCTCACGACCGCGCCGAGCCCGAGGCCGCCGGTTGCAGAGGCGCTGTTCACCAGCGAGCCGAGGCGCGATCTGCCGGGCGGTTGCAGGTCGAGCAGGTATGCCCCGACGACGCCGAGCGCGGCGCCGGTGGCGAGGCCCTGGACGATCCGCGCGGCGAAGAGCGCGGCGACGCTGTGGGCGTCGAGGAAGACGGCCATGGCGGCGGCTTCTACGACCAGCGCAGTCCCGAGGACGGGCCGGCGGCCGAGGAAGTCGGACAGCCGCCCGACGGTGAGCAGGCTCAGCAGCAGGGCCACCACGTACACCGCGAAGATGGCCGTCAAGGTGAGGGCGGAGAAGCCGAACTCGGCCTGGTAGACCGGGTACAGCGGGCTCGGCGCGCTGGACGCGGCCAGCAGGGCGGCGGTCGTCCCTGCCACGACCCAGAACGACGCGGAGCGCGGCAGCCTGCCGAGTCGGCGCGGGGCGACCGCGGTGGGGTTCGAGATGGTCGGGGGCTGCTGCACCAGTGTCGTCATGGAATGTCTCCGGTTCGGCTACCGTTCGACTTACATCGAACTGTTGGTGCCAACCAGGCATCCGGAATGACTGTTCCAAGAAAGTCGAACTGTGATGACGACCACAACTCGTGAGTTGACCCACCCCGACCTCGCCGACGTGCAGCTGTCGGCCGTGCTGTTCGCACTGAGTGACCCGACGCGACTCGATCTGGTGCGCCAGCTCGCGACCGACGGGACGCTGACCGTGGCGGAGTGCCAGTCGATCGGCGCAGAGGTGCCCAAGTCGACCTTCTCGCATCACCTGAAGACGCTGCGCGAGGCCGGCCTGGTCCGTAACGAGCCGGCCGGCCGCAAGCGCACGGTGACGCTGCGCCGCGCGGAGCTCGACCAGCGATTCCCGGGCCTGCTGGCCGCCGTCCTGGCCGACTGAGCGGCTCGGCTCAGCGCCGCGGCTCGAAGCTGAAGAACCGGACCGCGAGCAGCACGCCGGCAAGCCCCCAGGCGGCCACGACCAGCACGTCGACCCAGTTGAACGGCGTGCCGACGAACCCGGCCTGCATGCCGTCGGCGAAATGCTTGACCGGGAAGATGCGCGCCACCCAGCTGACCCAGGCCGCGGAGTCGTCGCCGAGCGGGATGAACACGCCGGACAGGAACAGCACCGGAAGGATCGTGGCGTTCACGATCGGCGCGGCCGCGTCGAAGTTCGGAACGAGCGCGGTGACGGCGAATCCAAGGGCGCAGAAGGCGGCGGCGCCGACGAGCAGCATCACCGCGAAGCGGGCGAGCGAACCGCTCGACGGGATGGCGGCGCTGTACGCGAGGTTGCCGAACGCCGCGGTGATGGCGATGAGCAGCATCGAGACCGCCATCGCATGCACGACCTTGGCGCCGAGGTAGACCGAGGCGGGCAGCGGGGTGCCGTCCGTGCGCTTGAGGATGCCGCTGTCGCGCTGGAAGACCAGACCCATGGCGACGTTCGTGAAGCACGCCGAGATCACCGCGAAGGCGCCCATCTCGGCGACGTAGTAGGTCGACTGGTCGATCGCGTGCCCGTGCAGCGGCACCGTGCCGCGACCGAGCAGCGAGGTGAAGATCACCAGGAACATCAGCGGGAAGGCGAACGTGAAGAAGGCCGACGCCGGGTTGCGCCAAAACGCTTTGTTGACGTACCTGATCTGGAACAGGGTGAGCCGCGCCGCGTTCATGCCGGTTCCGGTTCGGTGTACGGGTCCGCGGTGAGCTCGAGGTACACGTCCTCGAGCGACGGCCGCACGATTTCCAGTCCGGCGAGCTGCACGCCCGCGTCGACCGCCCAACCGGTCAACTCGTGCAGGGCGCGGGTGAGGTCGTCGGGCACGAACTCGAACGTGCCGCCGGCCGGCCCGGAGCCTGCGAACGGCGCGGGCGGCGCGACCGGGGCTGGGAGCTGGTAGCGGACGCGGGCGCGGGCGGCGTTCCGGCCGCCGAGCGTCGCCGGTGTTCCCTCCGCGACGATGCGGCCGCGGGCGATCACAGCAACGCGGTCGGCAAGATGCTGAGCCTCGTCCATGTAGTGGGTGGTCAGCAGGATCGTCTTGCCCAGTGACGCGAGATCCTTCACGATCTGCCAGGCCTCGTGCCGGGCCGACGGATCGAAGCCCGTGGTCGGCTCGTCGAGGAACAACAGCTCCGGATCGCCGACGATCGCGATCGCGACGTCCAGGCGGCGTTGCTGGCCGCCGGAGAGCTTGACGACCCGCGCGTCGCGCTTCTCGCCCAGGCCGACCAGCTCGATCACCTCGTCCACCGCGCGGGGTCGGGGGTAGTACCCGGCATACATCCGGATCGATTCGGCCACGGTGAGGTACTGATCGATGCCGGTGGATTGCAGCACGATCCCGATCCGGGCCTTGAGCCGGCGTCGCTGCCGGCCCGGATCGAGGCCCAGCACCGTGACTTCGCCGGCGTCGCGGCGCCGGTAGCCCTCGAGAATCTCCACCGTCGTCGACTTGCCCGCGCCGTTCGGGCCGAGCAGGGCGAACACCTCGCCGCGGTCGATGCGCAGGTCGACGCCGGCAACAGCGGCGACGTTGCCGTACTCCTTGGTCAACCCGCGGACCTCCACGGCCGCCGGCGGTTCAGGCACGACGCAACCCTGCCACGGGATCGACCAGCCGCAAAGGCGCTGCCGAAGGCTGTGGACACTACATTCGAGGGCATGCGACGTGCCGGGCCGCTGATCGTGGTGACCGCGGTGCTTTTCGCCGGTGTGGGTGCAGGTGTGCTTCCGGCGCCCTCCGGCGCGGGGCAGCCCCGCCACCGCACGACGGCCGCGTTCCCGGCGGGCGCCCGGTTCGACTACCAGATCGGCGGCGCCTACCGGCCGGCGGCCGGTGTGGAGATCGTCGACCGCGACCGGCACGCCGCACCGGCGGCCGGGCGCTACAACATCTGCTACGTCAACGCCTTCCAGGCGCAGCCGGGGCAGCTCGGGTGGTGGCGCCGGGAGCACCGCCGGCTGCTGCTGCACGACGCGGCCGGCCACGAGGTGATCGACCGCGGCTGGAACGAGGTGCTGCTCGACGTCGGCACACCGGCGAACCGCCGGGCGCTTGCCGGCGTCATCGGCCGGTGGATCGACGGTTGCGCGCAGCGCGGGTTCCAGGCGATCGAGCCGGACAATCTCGACTCCTACACCCGCTCGAGGGGCTTACTACAGGCGAGTGACGCGGTCGCCTTTGCGGCCAAGCTCACCGCGCGTGCCCATGAGGACGGGCTGCGAATCGCGCAGAAGAACGCCGTCGAACTAGCCGGCCGCCGGTCCCGGACCGGCTTCGATTTCGCGATCGCTGAAGAGTGCCAGGTGTATCACGAGTGCCGCGGCTACACCCGGCGCTACGGGGACGCGGTGATCGAGATCGAGTACACGGACAACGGCCGCCGGGCGTTCGCCGCGGCCTGCGCGGCGCGCGGTTCGCGGATCTCGATCGAGCTGGTCGACCGCGACGTCCGGGCCGCCGGCGCAGCCGCCCACGTCCGGCGCTGGTGCGGCTGACAGCGCTGGAGTGCACCGGGCCGTAGGCCGGCAGGGGTCGATCAGCCGCCGATCTGCGACTGCGCCCGCCACAGATCGACGGCCGGGTCGTCCTCTGCGAGCTCGTCGATGCTCGCCAGTTCGGCGGCCCCGAAGTCCGTGCGATGGACGGCGGCAACGGTGTCCTCGAGCTGCGCGACCGAACTCGCCCCGACGACCACGGACGTGACTCGCGGGTCGCGCAGTACCCAGGAGACCGCGAGCTGCGCCAGCGACTGACCGCGGTCTGCGGCGATCCGGTTGAGCGCACGAAGATCGGCCACGCGTTCACCGGTCAGCTGGCTGCGCGCCAATGTGCCGTCCGCGGCGGCGCGTGACTGCTCCGGAACCCCGTCCAGGTACTTGTTGGTGAGCAGACCTTGCGCCAGTGCGGTGAACGCGATCGCACCCGCGCCGATCTCGTCCAGCACGTCGAGCAGGCCGTCTTCGACCCACCGGTTGAGCATCGAGTACGACGGCTGGTGGATGAGCAACGGTGTGCCCAGCTCACGCAGGATCTGCGCGGCCCGCCGGGTGCGCTCGGGCCCGTAGGAGGAGATACCGACGTAGAGCGCCTTGCCTTGCTGCACTGCGGAGTGGAGGGCACCCATCGTCTCTTCCAGCGGCGTGTCCGGGTCGGGACGGTGCGAGTAGAAGATGTCGACGTAGTCGAGGCCGAGCCGGGCCAGTGATTGGTCGAGGCTGGCCAGCAGATACTTGCGCGAGCCGCGGTCGCCGTACGGGCCCGGCCACATGTCCCACCCGGCCTTGGTGCTGATGATCAGCTCGTCGCGGTACGGGCCGAAGTCCTCCGCGAGCAGCTGCCCGAGGTGCTCCTCCGCGCTGCCGTACGGCGGACCGTAGTTGTTCGCCAGGTCGAAGTGGGTGATGCCGAGGTCGAACGCGCGGCGCACGATCGCGCGCTGCGCTTCGAGCGGACGCTCGCCGCCGAAGTTCTGCCAGAACCCCAGCGACACCATCGGCAATTCCACGCCGCTGCGGCCCGAGCGCCGGTACCGCATCGTGTCGTAGCGGGTGTCGTCTGCGGTGAAGATGCCGGTCGTGTCCACGTTGCTCGCGTCCCTTCGGGCGGCTGGTCAGCTGTCGATCCGGTAGTCGCTCGCCCGGTCGACGTGGTCGTAGATGGCGAGGCCGATCGGCCGTCGCTGCTCCTCGGCAAGGTGGCCGAGCAGTCCGGCGGTTCTGGCCAGCAGCGCGAACCCGCGCAGGGTCTCCACCGGGAACCCGAGGTCGGCCAGTGCCGCACCGCACGCCCCCGCACCGTTGAGCGGCAGGGTGCGGCCGAGGATCGCCGGGTGCACCCGGCCGATGGCCTCGAACAACCGTAGGTGCGGCCCGTACACACCGGCCTCGGCGGCGAGGCCGATCAGCACCGGCGTGCGTGGATCGGCGGCCTTGTGCACCGGGTGGCCGAGTCCGGGAAGCAGCTGCCCCGCGGCTCGAGCCGCGCTGACGACGCGGGTGGCCACGGCGTCGTACCCGGCGTCGTCGGCCGGGGGTGTGTCCTCGTGTGCGAGGGCGCCGGCCAGCAGGCGACCGCAGTCCTCGGTCGTGCCGAGGAAGCGTGAACCACCGCCGAGCAGACCCGCGGCGAGGGCGCCCTGAACCGACTCCGGAGCGCCGGTAAGCGTCAACCGGGCGGCAATGGCCGACGGCGTCAGGCCGTGGTCGGCGAGCGCGACGAGCACGCCTTCGAAGACACGCAGCTCGCCGGCGCTGGGCCGCCGTTGCGCGACCAGCCAGAAGGCGAGTTCGCCGAAGCCGACCTGGCCCATCAGCTCGCCGGCGAGGTCGTGACCGAGCAGGGTGATCGAGTCCGCGTCCGACCGGCCGATCGAGGTGGGGTACTCGCTCATGGCGCAGATCCTTCCTCGGCGTCGAACTCGCCGGCCGGGTGGCCCGTCGGCAGTTGGTGTTTCGCGACGCGCTGGGTCGGGGTGCGGGGCAGCGCCGCCACCTGCTGCCAGTAGCGCGGCACCTTGAAGGCTGCCAGCCGCTCGGCCGCCCACTCGCGCAGGGCGGTGAAGTCGGCGGGTCCGGTCGTCACGACGAAGGCCTTGACCTCGTCCTCGGACAGCTCGGACGGGACACCGACGACCGCGCACTCCACCACAGAGGGATGCCCGGCGAGCGCCTCCTCCACCTCGATCGGCGACAAGTTCTCGCCCCGCCGGCGCAGGACCTCCTTCTTCCGGGTGACGAACGTGAAAACGCCTTCGTTGTCGCGGGTGACGATGTCCCCGGTGCGCAGCCAGCCGTCCGCGTCGATGGCCTGGGCGGTCTCGTCGGGCATGCCCCAGTAACCGGGTGTCACAGCCGGGCTGCGCAGCAGCAGCTCGCCGTGGTCGGTGTCCGCTCCCTCGTCGTCGACCACCCGCGCCTCGTTCACCACGCCCAGGACGGGGTGCTGGCGGACCGTGCCGAGCGTGCCGAACGGCCGCTGCCCGTGCGGCCAGATCAGGCCGTACGGGCTCTCCGACATCGCGTAGCCGACGACGATCCGGATGCCGAACCGCGCCTCGATCTCCAGCTGGCGCTCCCGCTCCGGAGCCGGGCCGGTGTAGCAGAGTCGCAGCGGGTTGTCGGCGTCGTCCGGGCGCTCCGGCTGGCGCATGAGGATTTCGAGCATCGCGCCGATCGCGTTGAACTCGGTGGCGCCGTGGCGGCGGGCCGCGTCCAGGAAGCCCGATGCGGAGAAGCGCGGGAGCAGGACCAGCCCGGCGCCGCAGGCGAGCGAGCCGAGCGTCGAGTAAGCCTGGGCGTTGATGTGGAACAGCGGCAGCGACGTCATCAGCCGATCGGCCGAGGACAGCTCCATCCAGTACGGGAATCCCTCGCCGGCCATGACGTAGGCGCGGTGGGTCTGTGCCACCAGTTTCGAGCGGCCGGTCGTGCCCGACGTCGGGATCAGGCACGCGACGTCGTCGGCGCTCACCGCGTCGGTGGGCAGCGTCGCGGCCCCGCCGGCCAAATCGTCGACGTCCAGCACCAACGCGTCGGCGGCCTCGACCGTCGGTCGCAGCGCGCCGTCGGTGATCAACGCGCGTGGGTGGGTCTGGGCGAGCAGACCGGCGAGCTCGGCCGCCGTGGACGCGGGGTTCATCGGCACCGCGATCGCGCCCATCGAGGCGATCGCCAGCCAGGCGAGCAGATACGGCGGGGTGGTGCGGGCGGTCAGGGCGACCAGGTCGTCGTGGCGCACGCCGTACGCGCACAGTGCAGCCACGCGCGCGCCGACGGCCGTGCACGCAGCGGCGAACGTCAGCTCACTGTCGTCGGTGCGTATCCAGATGCCGTCCGGGTCCCGCGCCGCCGCGTCCGACAGCAGCTGCGGGATCGTGCGATACACGGTCCCGTCAGACGTTGGTGCGGTAGATGTCCTCGATGATGCCGTCGACGAGCTGCGTGGAGACCGTGTGGTCCAGCGCGCCCGTCTCGCGCAACTCGGTGACCGCCGGGACCGGGTCGGCGTCGGCGAACAGCCGCTCGTCGGCGTAGTCGGCCGGGCGACCAGTGGCGTCGAGTGTCCACCAGGACGCCTCGAGCGCCATGCCGTTCGGGTCGCTGAAGTAGATCGAGCGGATGAACCCGTGGTCGACGACGTCGGTGACCTCGCAGTCGTGGCTCTTGAGGCGGTCGCGCAGCCGGAGCAGGGCCTCCTCGTCGGGCAGGTTCAGCGAGAGGTGGTCGAACTGCGACGCCTTGTCGTAAGGGACGCCGGCCGGCTTGGCGTACATGTCCAGGTGCTGGCCCGCGTACTCGAAGAAGGCGACCGTGTTGCCGGCGCCGATGTCGAAGAAGTAGTGCCGGAACGCCGGCGTGCCGATCGTGGCGACCAGGCGGGCGCCGAGCACGCCGTGCCAGAACCGGACGGTGGCGTCCATGTCGGGAGTGACGAGGGCGAGGTGGTTGACCCCTCGCCAGTGAACGGGATCAGGTGTCGCTGCCATGGCCGGACAGTACTAGCCACCGGGCGCTGCGCGCTCGTCTTCGCCGGCGTTGATCGAACCCTCAGCTGCCAGACTGACTTCATCCGACGGGCAGGCACGAGGAACTGGTGGCGGCACCGTGCAGACCACAGCATTCGTCAACGGATCCGTCTTCGACGGCCGTTCCTACCTCGGCGTCGGCGAGGTGCTCGTTCGCGGGCGCCGGATCGTCGAGGTGTCGGCCGCGGTGGATCGCACGGGTGCCGCGGTCGTCGACCTGGCCGGCGGGCTGCTCGCGCCGGGGTTCGTCGACGCGCACGTGCACGCCGTCCAGGGCGGCTTGGAGCGGATCAGATGCGATCTGTCGGACGTCACCACGCGGGACGAGTACCTGGAACGGGTGCGGAACTACGCCGCCGCCCACCCGGACCTGCCTTGGATCCTCGGCGGAGGCTGGTCGATGCCCGCCTTTCCGGGCGGCACGCCGACCGCGGCCGAGCTCGACACGGCGGTCGCGGATCGGCCGGTGTTCCTTCCGAACCGCGACCACCACGGGGCGTGGGTCAACACCCGGGCGCTCCAACTCGCCGGGATCGGCGCGGCCACCGCTGACCCGGCGCACGGCCGCATCGAGCGAGATCGGCACGGCAAGCCGACCGGCACGCTGCACGAAGCCGCGATGGACCTCGTCTCGGGCCTGATCCCGGCCACCACGGAGGCCGAGATGTACGCGGCCCTCATGGCGGCGCAGCGCTACCTGCACTCGGTCGGCGTCACCGCCTGGCAGGACGCCATCGTCGGCAACTACGGCGGGATCGACGACCCCGGACCGACCTACCTCCGCGCTGCGCAGCGCGGTGAGCTCAGCGCGAGCGTCTCGGGCGCTCTCTGGTGGGATCGAGACACCGACGGGAGACAGGCCGAGAGCCTGGTGGAGCGAAGAGCCGCGCTCAGCAGCGGACGGTTCCG
>JAVHVB010000182.1:0-4538 GCA_032160775.1 Pseudonocardiales bacterium
CCACGTCGGCCAGCGTGGCCCGGACGACGTCGTTGAGCCGCTGGCCCAACAGCGTTCGCGGCCGGTGCAGTCCCGGGGTGTCGACGAGGACGAGCTGCGCGTCCGCGCGGGTCAGCACGCCCCGCACGGCGTGCCGCGTGGTCTGCGGCTTGTCGCTGGTGATCACGATCTTGTCGCCGACCAGGGCGTTGGTGAGCGTCGACTTTCCGGCGTTGGGCCGGCCGACGAAGCACGCGAAGCCGGATCTAAAGCTCACGCGGCCTATCCTCGCACCCGTGATGACAAGGCTTCTGTCCGTCCTTGCCACGCTCATGGTGCTGGCCGGATGTACCTCCGGGACCGGCGAACAGGACATCGGCTCCCCGCCGGCCGGATCGAGCGGTGCGCCGAGCGGTGCGCCGAGCGGCTCCGCCGGGCCGGTCCGCGAGACGCCGGCCCACTCCTGCCGGTTCGCCGACCCGGCGTTCGTGCGCAACGCGATGGGCATGCGGCTCGGCCGGATCACCCGGCTGGCCGGCGGCGGGGTGACCGGCTGCCGTTTCTACGCCCTGCAGGACTCGTCCCTCCACACGTCCGAGCACCTGCCCGGGCCGCATCAACCGGTGCTCGAGATCGTCGTCCGCCGCTTCGCGTCGCCGGTCGAGGCGAACAACGCCGTCGTGTTCGTGGCCCGGGCGGGCGCGCACGCCCAGCGCGTCGACCTGGGCCGCATCACCGGGGACTGCTTCCAAACCGCGTTCGACCCGAAGGACAACAGCAAGGACTGGGCCTGCGCCGCGAACGCCGGCCGCACCGAAGTGCTCGTCCACTCGGTCGACACGACCGGCACCTTCAGCACCGCGACAGTCATCCGCGCCGTCCTGCGCCGTGTCTGAGCCCCGCCGGATCGACTACGGGCCGGACCCTGCGCAGTTCGGCGAGCTGTCCCTGCCCCGGCGAGCCGAGCACGCCGGCACCGTCGTGATCGTCCACGGCGGGTTCTGGCGGGCGCTCTACGAGTTGGACCTGGGCCGCCCGCTCGCCACCGACCTCGTCGCGCACGGCTTCGCCGTGTGGAACATCGAGTACCGCCGGATCGGCAACGGCGGCGGCTGGCCGTCGACCGCGGACGACGTCAGCACCGCCATCGACCACCTCGCCCACCTGGACACGGACACCTCGGGCGTCGTCGCCGTCGGCCACTCCGCCGGCGGCCACCTCGCCGTGTGGGCGGCCGGCCGGCCGGCCGCCGGGGTACGGCTGACCGCAGCGGTGGCGCAGGCCGGGGTGCTCGACCTCGTGGGCGCGCACCAGCAGGGCCTCGGCCGCGGCGCGGTCGCCGACTTGCTGGGCGGCGGGCCGGCGGCGGTGCCGGAGCGCTATGCGGCGGCCGACCCGCTCGGCGCCGCGCCGCTGACGGTCCCGGTGCTCTGCGTCCATGCCCGCGCCGACGACATCGTCCCGATCAGCCAGAGCGAGAGCTACGTCGCTGCGGCCGCGGGTCGCGCGACGCTGTGCGAGGTGCCGGGCGATCACTTCACGGTGATCGATCCGCAGCACGAATCCTGGGCGGCGGTGCGCTCGGCACTGCCCGACCTGCTCGCCGGCCGGCTGCCCTCGACCTCTTGACAAGTCGCCTAACGTCCGTCACGCTGCCTAACCATGACAGCTTTGCCTAATCGTGATAGGCGTGCTGAACGCCGTGAGGCAACTCGACGCGAGATCATCGACGCTGCCTGGTCGATCGCTCGCCGGGACGGGCTCGCCTCGGTGACGCTGCGCGAGGTGGGCGAGCTGGTCGGCATGCGGGCGCCGTCCCTGTACTCGCACTTCGAGTCGAAGAACGCGATCTACGACGCGATGTTCGCCGAGTCGTGGCGGGAGTGCGTCCGGATGTTCGAAGCGATCGAGTTCCCGGCGGCGCCGCGGGAGGCGTTGCTTCTCGAGATGGAGACCTTCTTCGACTTCTCCACCGCGGATCTTGCGCGACACCAGCTGATGAACCAGCGCGTCATCCACGACTTCGAGCCGTCGAAGGAGGCCTACGCCGAGGCGGTGAACGCCTACGAGCGGATGCGCGAATCCATGCGCGCGTGGGGTGTGCGCCGGCAAGCCGACCTCGACCTCTGGACCGCGATGCTCAGCGGCTTCATCAACCAACAGCACGCGAACGAACCGGGCGGCACACGCTGGCGACGCCAGCTCCCCCGCTTCGTCGACATGTACTGCGACGACCTCGGCATCCCCGGGCCAGCACTCAGGAGGGTGAAATGACCATGACCAGCACACTGACCGAACCAGTACGGCCGGCCCTCGACCGGGCGATCGCCATGCAACTCGCCGCGACCGAGTACCAGCGCGTCCTCGAACTGCTCCGCACGCTGAACCCCGACGACTGGGCGAAGCGGACCAGCTGCCCCGAGTGGGACGTCCGCGACATGGCCGCGCACGTGCTCGGCATGGTCGAGATGGCGGCCTCGGTGCGCGAGCAGAGCCGGCAGGGCAAGGTGGCCAAGGCGAGGGTCGCGCAGCACGGAGGGGTGTTCCTCGACGCACTGACCGGGCTGCAGGTCGACGAGCGGGCCGACTGGACGTCGCAACAGATCATCGACGGGCTCGCCGCCCGCGCACCGAAGGCCGCGAAGGGTCGCAAGCGCGCGCCCGGGCTGATCCGGCGCCGGACGGTGCCGGAGCTGCAGGACGTCGGCGGCAACAAGGAAGCCTGGACGTTCGGCTACCTGATCGATGTCATCCTCACCCGCGACCCCTGGATGCACCGCATCGACATCGCCCAGGCGACCGGCGCGGACCTCGTCCTCACCGCCGACCACGACGGCGTGCTCGTCGCGGACATCGTCGCCGAGTGGGCGGCGCGGCACGGCCAGCCGTTCGAACTGCACCTGAGCGGGCCGGCGGGCGGCGACTGGTCAATCGGTCTCGGCGGGCCCAAGATCAGCATGGACCCGATCGAGTTCTGCCGAGCGATCTCTGGCAGGTCACCGGCCGAAGGTCTGCTTACCACCCAAGTTCCGTTCTAGCCACCACGGGGGAAACCGATGCTGCACACGTACCGACCGCACCCGGACGTCACCGTCCTGCACGACCAGGCCGACATTCCCGGCCTCGGCTTCTTGGCGGTGAACTCGTTCGTCCTGCACGCCGAGCAGCCGCTCGTCCTCGACACGGGACTGAGCGTGGCCGACCGTACCTTCGTCGAGGATCTGTCCGCGGTCATCGACCCGGCGGACGTCCGCTGGATCTGGCTGACCCACCCGGACCGCGACCACACCGGTGGCCTGTACGACATGCTCGAGGCCGCGCCCAACGCGAAAATCGTGACGACCTTCATCGGGGTCGGCATCCTGAGCACCGAGCGCCCGCTGCCCATGGACCGGGTCTACCTGCTCAACCCCGGCCAGTCGCTGGACGTCGGCGACCGGCAGCTCACCGGCTTCCGTCCACCGCTGTTCGACAACCCGGCGACGGTCGGCGTCTACGACACGGCGTCGGGGATCTGCTTCAGTTCCGACTGCTTCGGCGGCCCGCTGACCACCTCGGAGCACGCCAGCAGCGAGAACATCACCGCTGTGTCGCCCGACGAGGTGCAGGCCGGCCAGCTGCTGTGGGCGAGCGTCGACAGCCCGTGGATCCACAAGGTCGACCAGGCGAAGTACGAGGCCGGCTTCGAGCCGTTCCGCGCCTTCGACCCGTCCTGGACGTTCAGCACGCACTTGCCGCCGATCCAGGGCTCACTCGACGGGATGCTGCAGACCCTGCGCGGCGCGCCGTCGGCGATGGAGTTCGTCGGGCCGGACCAGGCCGCGCTCGAGGCGATGCTGGCCGGCTTCGAGCCCATGGCCGAGCCGGCGCCCGAGCCCGTCTAGGCGATCGAGCCGTCCGGGGCGGCGCGCAGGATCGTGACACCGCGCGCGACGTCCCGGGCGGCGGCCTCTCCGGACGGATCGTCGGGGTCCTCGCCCAGCACGACCGCGGCCTCGAGCCCCGGCGCGCCCGACGACACGGCCATCGCCACCGCCACCTGCAAGGCCGACAGCCGCAAGGACGGCAGGTCGACCGACGCGGCCACGTAGGTGCGGCCGTCGCCGTCGCGCACGGCCGCTCCCTGTGCCGCGCCGGTACGGGCGCGCGCCGAGCGGGCCAGGGTCACCAGCTTCTGGTCCTCGGGATCAAGACTCACGAACCGCTGCCTCCGTGTCGCGATCCTCGTCGACGTCGACGTCGTCCTCGTGTACCCGGCGGACGAGCACCGTGTCGATCCGGTTGCGCCGGCCGCCGACGTCCTCGGCGGTGAGTTCGAGACCGTGGACGACCGCGCTCGCGCCCGGGATCGGCACCCGGCCGAGCGCCTCGGCGAGCAGCCCGCCAACGGTCTCGACGTCATCGCGGTCGGGCAGATCCACGCCGAACAGCTCGCCGAGATCCTCGACGGCCAGCCGGGCGGTGACCCGCGCGCGGTCGTCGTCGATCCGCTCGATCGGTGCTCGCTCGACGTCGTATTCGTCGGTGATCTCGCCGACGATCTCCTCGAGGATGTCCTC
>JAVHVB010000183.1:0-11374 GCA_032160775.1 Pseudonocardiales bacterium
GCGTTCTTCGCGGACGGCCTTTTCCTTGTGCTGAACACGGAGCGCAGCTTCGGAGTAGACGCGTGCGCTGAGGTCGACGAACAACACGGAAAATCCGGTGACCGTGTTGTCAATGATCAGCGGGGTCGTGGTGACCTGAACGTCGCGGACGTGGCCGAGGGCATTCTGCAGCCGCGTCTCGAAGGTCTCGGAAAGCCCGGATAGGACGCGACGCAGCGACGGCAAATTGCGCTGGAACGACGCCTCGCCGAGCAGCTCGTGGATGTGCACGCCGTACATCTGCAATGGCGTCATGCCATACCACGAGGCGTAGGCGACGTTGGCGTAGCGGTTGCACATGCGCTGATCCCAGAACGCGATCGGCGCCGCGAGGTCATCGATGGCCCCACCAAGATGAGCCGGGGCCACCATCTCGGTAGCCAGCTGGATCGGACCGCGGGGTGCGGGTTGAGTAGGGAGGTTCATGTGGTGCCTTCCTGAGCGCTCGCGCGCTGGCTGCCAGCAATCAACCGTTTCGATGCCCACGCAAACCGATGAGTCACCCAAGCCGCCGATAAGCACCCTTGAGAGTGGAATCAGTGGCAACTATTGCCAGTCGTACACCGCATGACGACGGCGGGACTAGACACTTCGTCCTGACTAGACACTTCGTCCCGCGCCCCGAACCGCGAGGGCGATCATTCCGGCGATGGCTGAACGCCACGGTTGAGGTGTGTTACGCAGCCAGCGAGGGAATGGTGACACCCGATTTGTGATTCACTCGGCTTCGATGTCGATGCTGTGCATGACGGCGCGTGTGGTTCGCCGCAGAACCGCCGCAGGCTTAAATCGGGTGACAGGTGGCAGTTCAAATCGGGGTCACGGCTGAACGCAGCTGAGGCCCCCGGATTCCGGGAGCCTCAGGCCGAAATAGTAGCGGGGGCAGGATTTGAACCTGCGACCTCTGGGTTATGAGCCCAGCGAGCTACCGAGCTGCTCCACCCCGCGTCGGTAACTCCACCTTACCTGGCGGGCGAACGGCCTTCCAAATCCTCCCCGTTTGCATCCGTCAGCGTGGCCATCACGCGGCCATAGCCACGGGTAGGGGTGCAAACCGGCGGTCACTTGCCCGCGGCGCGGCGCTCGTAGGCCTCGCGTGCCGGCGAGTGAGCCGCGTCGGCGATCAGGTGGTCGGCGCCGGTCACGCGCAGGAACCACGCCTGCCCGCGCCGCGGCACCAGTGCCATCGACCGGTTCAGCGCGTTCAACGACTTCGGCACGAACACGTCCAGCCGCGGCTTCTTCAGCGCTCCGACGATCGCGTCGGCCACCTGCTCCGGCGTAGACGTCTTGATCATCCAGTGATCCTTGACCCCGTCGGTGAGCTCGGTGCGCACGATCGCCGGCATCACGCAGGACACGTCCACGCCGCTGCCGTGCAGCTCGTGCGACAGCGCCTCGGTGAGCCCGACCACGCCGAACTTCGTCGAGCAGTAGGTGACCACGCCGGGGAAGCCGCCCTTGCCGGCCGCAGATGCGACGTTCACTATGTGCCCCGCGCCGCGCGGACGCATGCGCAGCACGGCCTGCTGCGTCCCGAAGATCACCGCGTGCAGGTTGATGTCGAGCTGGCGGCCGATCGAGTCGGCCTGCTCCTCGGCGAAGGGCGTCACCGGCATGATCCCGGCGTTGTTGATCAGCACGTCGATCGGGCCCAGCTCGGCCTCGACCTCGTCCAGGAACGCGGCGTACCCGGCGTGGTCGGTGACGTCCAGCTTGCGGCCGATCGACTGGCCGCCGACCTCCTTCGCGACAGCCTCGGCGAGGTCACCGTCCAGGTCGCCGAGCGCGAGTCGCGCGCCCTCCCGAGCGACGGCGCGGGCGGTGGCCGCACCAATACCGCGCGCGGCGCCGGTGATGACGACGACCTTGCCGGTCAGGTCGCGCGGCGTTCGAGGCATCGATCGTCTCCCTCAAGCAATGTGTCCGGGTGGTCACATTGCAGTCTGCCGCCTTTCCCGCCGACGCGCACCCACAAGCCGGAGGAGCGCATACGCGGTCTCAACGTGTAGTTCTTGCCGCAACTGCGGCGGAATAACCTATGATTGCCCGCATGCCCACCTACCGAATGCGTGATGCGGCAGAGTTGCTAGGGGTCAGCGACGACTCGCTGCGCCGCTGGGCCGACGGCGGGCGGGTCGCCGCCACGCGGGACGCTGCCGGCCGACGGGTCATCGACGGCGCCGAGTTGGCCCGGTTCGCCGAACACAATGCGCCGCCACTGCCGGTAGCCGGGGCGATCGTCCGTGAGTCCGCGCGCAACCGGTTCGTGGGGCTCGTGACCAAGGTCGTCCGCGACGGGGTCATGGCACAGGTCGAACTTCAGTGCGGCCCGTACCGGGTCGTGTCTTTGATGAGCCGCGAGGCGGCAGACGAACTCGGCCTCGAGCCGGGCGTCACCGCGGTCGCGTCGGTGAAGTCGACGAACGTCGTCGTCGAGGTTCCGGAGGTCGGGTGATGAGGTCATTCATCGCCGTCCTCGCAGCGGGCGCGTTGCTCGCCGGTTGCTCATCCAGCGGCAACGCCGGCGGCGGCGGAACGGACGGCCCGGCCGGCTCCATCACGGTGGACGCTGCCTCGTCACTCACCGAGGCGTTCGACTCGCTCAAGGCGACCTTCGAGTCCGCCCACTCCGGAACCACGATCAACATCAGTTACGGAGCAAGCTCCGATCTGGCCACCCAGATCGATCAGGGTGCACCGGTCGACGTCTTCGCGTCGGCGTCCACCAGCACCATGGACGGTCTCGGCGGCCAAGCCGTTCACCCGACGAACTTCGTCACGAACACGCTCGAGATCGCCGTCCCCCCGGGCAACCCGGCCGGCGTCGCATCGGTGGCGGACCTGGCGAAGCCCGGCGTCAAGGTCGCGGTGTGCGACCCCGAGGTGCCGTGCGGCGCCGTCGCCCAGCAGGTCTTCGACAACGCAGGGATCACCGTTGACCCGGCGGCGAACCTCGCCGACGTGAAGTCCACCCTCGCCGCCGTCGAGTCCGGCGAGGTCGACGCCGGATTGGTCTACGTGACGGACGTACGCGCCGCCGGCGACCAGGTGGAGGGAGTGGTGATCCCGGCGAACGTCAATGCCAGCACCACCTATCCGATCGCCGTGCTGAAGGACGCGAAGAACCCTGTACTCGCCCAGGCGTGGGTCGACTTCGTCCTCTCACCGGCCGGCCGGCAGGCGCTCGCCGCGGCGGGCTTCGAGCAGCCGTGACCGCCGCGGCGCGGCGACGGACGGGGCTCGGCACGCCCGCCCTCGTCGTCCCGCCCGCGGCGATCGGCCTGCTGTTCCTGCTGCTGCCGACGCTCGCTGTCCTCATCCGCACACCGTGGTCGCGGCTCGGCGCGATCTACCGCGACGAGCACGTCTGGACCGCGCTGCGCCTTTCGCTGGAGTCGTCGCTCTGGGCCACTGCGCTCTCGCTGATCCTCGGCGTGCCGCTGGCCTGGGTGCTCGCCCGGCTGCGCGTGCCGGGCATCGGGCTGGCCCGCGCCATCGTCACCATCCCGCTCGTGCTGCCGCCGGTCATCGGCGGCGTTGCGTTGTTCAACGGTTTCGGCCGCAAGGGAATCTCCGGCGACCCGATCCACTCGGTGCTGGGGCATGACCTGCCGTTCACCTTTCCGGGCATCGTGCTCGCCCAGGTGTTCGTCGCCATGCCGTTCCTCGTGATCACCGTCGAGGGCGCGCTGCGCATCTCCGACCGCGGAGTGGAGGAGGCCGCAGCGACGCTCGGCGCCTCCCGGTCGCGGATCTTCCTGCGGGTCACCGTGCCCCTCGTGCTGCCCGCGATCGTCGCCGGGTCGGTGCTCTGCTGGGCGCGAGCCCTCGGCGAGTTCGGCGCCACGCTGCTGTTCGGCGGGAACACCCAGGGCCGGACGCAGACGCTGCCGACTCTCGTCCTCAGCGTGTTCCAGCACGACCCGGCCGACGCGCCGGCTCTCGCGCTGCCACTGATGGCTGTCGCGGTGGTCGTCCTCGTTGGACTGCGTGACAAGTGGCTGCGGCCGGTGGCGACTTGAGCCTCGAAGTGGCCGGTCGCGCGCGGGTCGGCGAGTTCGACCTGGACGTCGACCTCGCCGCCGCGCCAGGGGAGGTGCTCGCGGTCCTGGGCCCGAACGGCGCGGGGAAGTCGACACTCCTGCGGGTGATCGCCGGGTTGCACGGACTGCGAACCGGCTGCGTCCGGCTGGGCGATCGGGTGCTGGACGACCCGGCCGCCGACCGGTTCGTCGAGCCTCAGGGCCGCCGCGTCGGTGTGGTGTTCCAGGACCACCGGCTCTTCCCGCATCTGAAGGTGCTCGACAACGTCGCCTTCGGTCCGCGCGCGCGGGGGACGGGCGCCCGCGAGGCCCGGGCAGCAGCGGCCGGGTGGCTGTCCCGGCTCGGGCTCGGCGAGCTCGCCCGCCGCCACCCCGGGCAGCTGTCCGGCGGGCAGGCGCAGCGGGTCGCCCTCGCCCGCGCGCTGGCGAGCTCCCCGGATGCGTTGTTGCTGGACGAGCCGCTCGCCGCGCTGGACGTGCAGACCCGCGCCGAGGTGCAGGGCGAACTGCGCGAGCACCTGCGCGGATTCGCCGGCCCGACGGTCCTGGTGACCCACGACCCGATCGAGGCGCTGCTGCTCGCCCAGCGGATCGCCGTGCTCGAACTCGGTCGCGTCGTACAGATCGGGACGCCGGCCGAGATCACCGTCCGCCCGCTCACCCCCTACGTGGCCAAGCTCGTCGGCCTGAACCTGTACGTCGGGCGCTCGTCGGGAGACACCGTGGCGGTCGACGGCGGCGGCGCCCTCGTCGCCGCCGACGCACCCCCCGGCCGGGTCCTCGCCGCAGTGCGCCCGTCCGCGATCACGGTGCACACCGAAGCGCCGCACGGATCGAGCGCCCGCAACATCTGGCCGGCGACCATCACGTCGCTCGCCCCGCTCGGCGACCGCATCCGGCTGACCACGACGGGCACGCTCGCGGCGACCGTCGATGTGACCGCAGCGGCCGTCGCCGAACTCGACCTCGTCCCCGGCCGCACGGTGTGGCTTTCGGCGAAGGCGACCGACGTGACCGCCTACCCCGCGCCATAAGCTGCGTGAGTGCCTGCCACCGTGACCGTCCGGTACTGGGCCGGCGCGAAGCGAGCCGCCGGGGTCGAGCGGGAGTCGCTGACCGCGGGCACCGTTGCCGAGCTGCGCGGGCAACTCGGGCAGCGGCCGGTCCTCGCCGCGGTGGTTGCTGTCGCGTCGTTCCTCGTGGACGGTCAGCAGGCGGGGGACAACACCGTGCTGCACGAGGGCGCCGAGGTGGACGTCCTGCCCCCCTTCGCAGGGGGATAGGCGCCGGCGGCTGAGCTGAGCCCCAGCGAGGTGTGTGGCAGATGTTGCACGCCGGTCGGACGGCGGAAACCGTGCGGAAACCTCGCCCGTCCATCGTTCACCCATCGGCGAACGAGCAGGGCGGCGAACGAGGAGGGCGGCAATGGCCGACGAGACGTACGTGATGAACGGGTCCTGGATCCGGGAGGTCGGCCGGCCGGATCTGATCGACGACGTGGCCGACCAGTTCGAACGCCCGGTGGCCGTGGGGATGGTGTCGTTCTGGTCGCGGGGCGAGGTGCACGAACAGCGCGGGTGGCCGCGCCCGTCGCGGGGGTGGCGGTCGATGGACCGGCTGCACCCGCGCACCCTGGAGCGCCGCGCGGGGTAACGTCGCGCGGGTGACCGCGCGGATGACAGCGATCGTCAGCGGGCGCGTGCAGGGTGTCGGCTTTCGCTACTGGGTGCGCCAGGAGGCGGCGTCGCTCGGGCTCACCGGCTCGGCGACCAACATGGCGGACGGGCGGGTCGAGGTGGTCGCCGACGGGCCGCGGGAAGTCTGCGAAGCGCTGCTCGCCGACCTGCGCAGCGCCGGTACCCCCGGCTACGTCGGGGACGTCAGCGTGTCCTGGTCGACCGTGGACGACGTGGCGACGTCGTTCCGCGTCGGCTGACCATGCTTCTCTCCCTCAGCTGTGGTCAAGATCTGGTGCAAAACTGACCGCTGCGGAGGGGGAAGCTAGCCGGCGACGTTCGGGCCGGCGCGTTCGATCACGAACCGGACGATCACCCGCTGCTCGCGCTGCATCGCCGCGCGGTAGTCGTCCCAGTCCGGGTGCTCACCGCTGATGCTGCGGTAGTAGTCGACCAGCAGTTCCATCGCCTCGGGCAAGTCGACGATCTCGGCGGTGCCCTCGACCTGCGTCCAGTCGCCGTAGAAGCCGTCGTTGAGAACGGCGAGCGCCACACGCGGATCGCGCCGCAGGTGCTTGACCTTCATCGCGGTCTGCCGGGTGCTCACGTTCACCCGTCCGTCCGCGTCGAGCGCGACCGCCACGGGCGACATCGCCGGCCGGCCGTCGCGCCGGAACGTCGACATGACGGCCCGGTGGTTGTGCCGGATGAACTCCTGCGCGCTCTCGACGTCCATACCGCCACAGTACGGTCGAGTCGTGACCGGACCCGGAACCCTGCCCTGGACGGCCGCCGCCGAGCACCTGCTGGCGCAACCAGTCGCCGTTGCACTCACCGCCTGGGATCGCGCCGGCGTACTCGCTGCCCCGATCGACCCGGATCTCGCCGACACCGCCGCCTTCTGCGAGCAGTACGGCGTCGCGATGGACGACTCGGCCAACTGCGTCGTGATCGCCGGGCGGCGCGGTGACATCACGCGCTACGCCGCGTGCGTCGTGCTGGCGAACACCCGTGCCGACGTCAACGGCGTCGTGCGCAGGCGGTTGGACGCGCGCAAGGCCTCGTTCGCGCCGATGGACGAGGCCGTCACGCTCACCGGCATGGAGTTCGGCGGCATCACCCCGATCGGGTTGCCGGCACCGTGGCCCATCCTGATCGACGCGGCGGTGCTCGCGCGCGATGTCGTCGTGATCGGCAGCGGCCTGCGCCGGTCGAAGATCGCGCTGCCCGCCGCGGCACTGGCCGAGCTGCCCGGCGCCGAGGTGATCGACGGGCTCGCGTCCTAGCGCCGCGCGTGGACCGCGCGAAGCGGCGCCGGGAGGTACGCAGCGCCAGGACCGCGGACCTGCGCGACATCCGCCGGGTTCTGCACCGCGCAGGTCTTGAGCGACAGGCAGCCGCAGCCGATGCACGAGTCGAGGCCGTCGCGCAGCCGTTGCAGCGCGCCGATCTGGTCGTCCAGCCGTCGTCGCCAGCCCCGTGACAGCCGCGCCCAGTCGGCGCGGGTCGGGGGCCGCCCGTCGGGCAGCGTTGCGAGCGCCGCAGCGGCCTCGTCCAGGCTCAGTCCGACATTGCGCGCGGCCCGGATGAACGCCAGCCGGCGCAGCACGCTGCGCTCGTAGCGTCGCTGGTTGCCAGTGGTGCGGGTGGCGTGGACCAGCCCGATCCGCTCGTAGAACCGCAGTGCGGACGGCGCGAAGCCGCTGCGCTCTGCCACGTCGCTGACGGTGAGCAGGTCTGTTGTACGCATCTCAGGATTCGTCCTTGACCTCAAGTTGACTTCAACTACAAGCATGGGCTCATGCCTCAGACATCGCAACCCACCGCACTGATCACCGGCGCGTCGAAGGGCCTCGGCCGCGCCCTCGCTCGCGGTCTCGCCGCGCGCGGCTGGCGGCTGATCCTCGACGCGCGCAACTCGTCGGCGTTGAGCGCAGTGGCCGCCGACCTGCCGAGCGCCCTCGCCGTTCGCGGGGACGTCGCCGACCCGGCTCACCGGGCGCATCTGACGACCGCGGTCGAGCGTGTGGGCCGGCTCGATCTGCTCGTCAACAACGCGAGCGACCTCGGCCCCAGCCCGCTGCCGTCGCTGGCGGACTACCCAATCGACGGCCTGCGCAGGGTGTACGAGACCGACGTCGTCGCTCCGCTCGTGCTGACCCAGCTACTTCTGCCGCACCTGCGGAGGAGCGGCGGGACCGTGCTCAACGTCAGTTCGGACGCCGCCGTCGAGCCCTACCCCGGCTGGGGCGGCTACGGCTCGGCGAAGGCGGCGCTCGACCAGCTCAGCGCGGTGCTCGGCGCCGAGGAGGCGGACGTGCGCGTGTACGCGCTCGACCCGGGCGACATGCGCACCGACATGCATCAGGCGGCGTTCCCAGGCGAGGACATCAGTGACCGGCCGGAGCCCGAGGCCGTCGTGCCGGCGGTGCTCCGGCTGCTCGACGAACGACCGCCGTCCGGTCGGTATCGGGCCGCCGACTGGGCAGCGGTCGAGGCGGCCCGGTGAGGACGTTCACGCTGCCCGACGGCCTCGAGGCGGGGGCGCCGCCGACCGCCCGGGACGGGGTGCGGCTGCTTGTCGCTCACCAGGGCGGCGTCGAGCACGCCCGGTTCGCGCACCTGGGCAGTTTCCTCTCGCCGGGTGACCTGCTCGTCGTCAACACGTCGGCGACCTTGGCCGCCGCGGTCGACGGGAGTCGGGGCGACGGGCGGCCGGTGACCCTGCACTTCGCGTCCGCGTTGGACGACGGCAGTTGGGTCGTCGAGGTGCGCCCGCAACACGACGCCACCGGGCCGGTCGAGGACGCGAGAAGTGACGACGTCATCACCTTGCCCGACGGCATCCGTGCGGTGCTGCTCGCGCCACATCCGGTTGGCCAGCATCGGCTGTGGCAGGCGGCGGTGGCCGTCGACGGCGGGGTGCCGGCCTATCTGGCGCGGCACGGGCGGCCCATCCGCTACGCCTACGTTCCTGCCCCGCTGCCGCTGGCCGATTACCAGACCGTGTTCGCGCGCGAGCCGGGCAGCGCCGAGATGCCGAGTGCGGGACGGCCGTTCACTGCCGAGCTGGTCACCGACCTCGTCACCCGCGGTGTTGTCGTCGTGCCGATCGAACTGCACACCGGCGTGTCGTCGCAGGAGCCGGGCGAGCCGCCGCAGCCGGAGCGCTTCCGCGTGCCGGAACCGACGGCCCGGCTGGTGAACATGACCCGGGCGTGGGGCGGGCGGGTGGTCGCGGTGGGTACGACGGTCACCCGGGCGCTGGAGTCCGCGGCGGACGACCTGGGCGTCGTGCGTGAGCGCGCCGGGTGGACCGAGCTCGTGCTCGGCCCGGATCGTCCGGCGCGGGTGGTCGGCGGGTTGATCACCGGCTGGCACGCGCCGGGCGCGTCGCACCTCCAGTTGCTCGAGGCGGTGGCCGGGCCGGAGCTGGTCGAGCGGGCCTACGCCGAAGCGGTGCACGCCCGCTATCTGTGGCACGAGTTCGGCGACAGCTGCCTGCTCCTCCCGTAATCCCCGGCGAGTGGGCTACCAGGGGACGAGTGGGCCGCTGCAGCCGCCCTCTCGCGCCGTAACAGCCCACTCGCGGGGTGTCAGCGCAGGGCGGCGACGAACGCCTGGTGCAGCAGGCCGTTGCTCGCGGCGGCGTTGCCCTGGTGGATGCCGTCCACGCCGTCCACACCGGTGAACCGGCCGCCCGCCTCGGTGACGATCGGCGCCAGCGCGGCCATGTCCCACAGCGACAGCTCGGGTTCGGCGGCCAGATCGACGGCGCCCTCGGCCACGAGCATGTACGACCAGAAATCTCCGTAGGCGCGCGAGCGCCACACCGTGTCGGTGAGGGCGACGAACGCGTCACGGCAGCCCAGCTCGTCCCAGCCGGACAGCGACGAGTACGACAAGCTCGCGTCCTCGATCGCCGCAACGCGGGACACCGACAGCCGGCGCGGTGCGCCGCCGGCGACCGACATCCAGGCACCCGCCCCCCGAGCGGCCCACCAGCGGCGGCCGAGGGCGGGCGCGGACACCACGCCGACGACCGGCTCCGTCCCGTCCAGCAGCGCGATCAAGGTCGCCCACACCGGCACGCCGCGGACGTAGTTCTTCGTCCCGTCGATCGGGTCGAGCACCCAACGCCGGGCACCGTCGCCTTCCGTGCCGAATTCCTCGCCGGACACTGCGTCGTCGGGGCGCTCGCGGGCGAGGATGCCGCGGATCACCCGCTCGGCCGCCGTGTCGGCGTCACTGACCGGGGTGAGGTCGGGCTTGGCCTCGACGACGAGGTCCGCCGCGCCGAAGCGCTGCGTGGTGATCGCATCGGCGGCGTCCGCCGACTGCCGGGCGAGAGCGAGATCGGCGGCGAAGTCGGACACTCCGGCAGGCTATCGACAGTTCGCGCAGGACGGGCGCCCGCGCGGCGCATGTAGCGTCGCGGAGGTGACCGAGCTGCAGCGGGTGGCGCGGCGCGCCGGGGTGCCGCCGTTCCATGTCATGCGGGTCATCGACGCGGTGGTGGCACGGCGCGCGGCGGGGCTGCCGACGATCGATCTGTCGGCCGGCCAGCCGTCGACCGCGGCGCCGGCAACCGTCCTCGCGGCCGCGCGAACCGCCGTCGATCTCGACCGGATCGGCTACACGAACGCGCTCGGCATCCCGCCGCTGCGCGCAGCGATCGCCCGCCACTACCGCGACCGCGTCGGCATCGACGTCGACCCGGCGAACGTCGCCGTCACCACCGGCTCGTCCGGCGGCTTTCTTTATGCGTTCCTCGCCGCGTTCGACGCAGGTGACACGGTGGCGATGGCCCGCCCGGGCTACCCCGCCTACCGCAACATGCTGGCGGCACTCGGCTGCCGGGTGCTCGAACTGCCCTGCGGCCCGGACACCCGGTTCCAGCCGACCGTCGCCCAGCTCGAGGCGCTGGACGAGCCACCCGCCGGGTTGATCCTCGCCAGCCCGGCCAACCCCACCGGCACCATGGTGGCGCCGGACGAGATGCGCGAGCTGCTGGACTGGTGCACCGCGCACGGCACCCGGCTGGTGAGCGACGAGATCTACCACGGCATCAGCTACGGGGTGCCGACCACGTGCGCGTGGTCGCTCGGCCGCGACTCGATCGTCGTCAACTCGTTCTCCAAGTACTTCTCGATGACGGGCTGGCGGATCGGCTGGCTGCTCGTGCCGGACGAGTTGACGGACGCGGTCGACCGGCTGGCCGGCAACTTCACCATCTGCGCCCCAGCGCTGTCCCAGCTCGCCGCGGTGGCCGCTTTCGACGCCTACGCGGAGCTGGATGCGAACGTCGAGCGGTACGCGACGAACCGGGCGATGCTGCTGGACCGATTGCCCGCGATCGGCCTCGACAAGCTCGCACCCGCCGACGGCGCGTTCTACATCTACGCCGACGTCACTGCATGGACGGCCGACTCCATGAGCTGGGCCGCGCGGCTGCTCGACGAGGCCGGCGTGGCGGTCGCGCCGGGCATCGACTTCGACGTCGTCGACGGCGGCGGGTTCATCCGCATGTGCTTCGCCGGCGCCGGCGACGACATCGCCCGAGCGGTGGAGCAGCTCGGCGACTGGCTCGCCGGCCAGCCAGAACTCCGATGA
>JAVHVB010000184.1:0-7038 GCA_032160775.1 Pseudonocardiales bacterium
CCTGGACTCGCTGACCGACTACGTCGCCGACGCGCGGGGTAGCGACGCTCGAGTGGTCCTGATCGCCGGCGAGGCGGGCGTGGGCAAGACCGCGCTGCTCGACGCACTGCACGAGCGAGCCCCCGAGGTCCGCTGGCTGTGGGGCGGCTGCGACGGTGCGTTCACTCCGGTGCCGCTTGGCCCGCTGTACGACATCGCGGGTCAGGTTGGCGGCGCGCTGGCCGAGGCGTGCCGCGACGACGCTCCGCGCGAACGCATGTTCCGCGCCCTGCTCGAGGAGCTGACCGGCGCGGCGCGTGTGACCGCTCTCGTCATCGAGGACGTGCACTGGGCGGATGACGCGACCCTCGACCTGCTGCGGTTCCTTGCTCGCCGGCTGCGGACCGCGAAGGCCCTGGTCCTCGTCACCTACCGCGATGACGGCTTGGCCGCGGACCATCCGCTGCGTCGGACGCTCGGCGAGTTGGCGCCGCTGCGTTCGACCCGCCGGATCACCGTCGCCACGCTGACCAGGGATGGAGTCAGCCGGTTGGCCGGCGACCGCGATCTGCCGGACGAGCGCCTGTTCGAACTGACCGGCGGCAACCCGTTCCTCGTCACCGAGGCACTTGCGGCCGATCCGGGTGAGCTGCCGCAGACGGTGCGCGAGGCGGTGCTGGCACGAGTGGCCCGGCTGTCCGGTGACGCCCGGCGGGTTCTCGAAGCCGCCGCGGTGATCGGTACCCGGGTCGAGGTCGACGTCCTTCGCGAGGCAGGTGGCGCGGCGACCGAAACGATCGACGAGTGCCTGACCTCCGGCGCTCTCGTTACCGACGGCGCCGTCTTCCGGTTCCGGCACGAGCTCGCCCGGATCGCCGTCGTCGAATCGCTGCCGGCGCACCGCTGCGCCGAGCTGCACCGGCGCACCCTGAGCGCGCTCGTCGCAGCCGGGCTCAGTGCCGACGACGCGCGACTCGCGCACCACGCAGAGGGTGCGCACGACGCGGCTGCCGTGCTGCGGCACGCCCCCCGAGCGGCGGCGCGAGCGGCCGGCCTCGCCGCCCACCGGGAGGCCGCAGCGCAGTACGAGCGGGCTCTGCGGTTCGCCGGCGAGGCCGACGTGCGCCTGCGCGCTGAGCTGCACACCGCACTGGCCGACGAGGACGCGCTGATCGACCGTTGGGAGCAGGCCGCCGAGCACCGGCAGGCCGCGCTCGCGCTGTGGCGCGAGGTCGGCGATCCGCTTCGCGTCGGCGATCAACTCAGCCGGTTGTCCCCCGTGTTGTGGTGGCTGTGCCGAGGCGAGGAGGCCGAAGCCGCGGACCTCGCGGCCGTGGACGTGCTCGAGCCGTTGCGTCCCTCCGAGGGGCTCGCGCGGGCGTACACGCACCTGGCGGGCATGTACTCGAGTAGCCGACCGGAGCGGACCCGTCCGCTCGCGCGCAAGGGGGCGGCGCTGGCCGAGCAGCTCGGCGCGACTGCGATCCTGAGCGCCGCTCTCAACGCAGAGGCATGCGCGGCGTTCGCCATGGGAGAGGAAGCCGAGGCCGTACTTCGCCGAGCCCTCGACATCGCGCTCGCCGGCGGACACGAGAACCAGGCCGGCATCACGTACGCCAACTTGCTGCTCTATGCGCGCGAGGAGCACCGTTTCGCCGCGGCCGCGCGGTGGTTCGACGAGGGCATCGCCTACGCCGAAGAGCACGACCTGGGCACGTACGCGACGGCTCTTCGCGGTCAACATGCCTACACGCTGGAGAAGCTCGGCCGTTGGGACGACGCCCAGTCGCTCGCCGGCAAGGTTCTGGCAACGGCCGACCCCTCGCCGCGCAATCAGCTGATTCTGCTAATGATCGTGGCCCGCATCAGGGCGAGGCGCGGGCATGAAGACACCGGCACCACGGTGGATGAGGTCCGCTCGCTGCTCACCGGCCTCGGCCACGCGCCGCTGTTGGTCGAGGCGCATCTCACCGCCGCCGAGGCGGCCTGGTTGGCCGGCCGGTCCGCCGACGCCGCCGCCGAGGTGCGGACGGCGATCGACTCTGCTCGGCAAGTCGGTCCGTGGCTGCGGGGAGCGATCGCGTCGTGGGCCCGCCGGCTCGGTGTCGAGACCGATCTCAGCGACCTTGCGAGGCCGTACCAGCTCGAGGTTGCCGGCGATTGGCGTGATGCTGCGGATGCCTGGCTGGCGTCGGGCTGCCCCTACGATGCGGCGCTGGCCCTGCTCGACGCCGATGAGGACGACGCCCTGCGCGAGGCGACAGGTCTGCTCGACGACCTGGGCGCGACCGCCACCCTCGCGGTCGCGCAGTCGGTGATGCGCAAGCGCGGGATCAAGGCGATTCCCAGAGGGCGCCGCGCGGCGACCCGAGCGGACCGGTTCGGGCTGACCCGGCGGGAGCGTGAGGTACTGCGGCTCATCTCCACCGGGATGACCAATGCCGACATCGCCGCGCGGTTGTTCATCGCCGAGAAGACCGTGAGCCAGCACGTCACGGCCGTGCTGAACAAACTTGACGTTTCGTCACGAGGGGCGGCCGCTCGCAAGGCAACCGACGAAGGCCTGGTCGGGACCGCAATCTAGGTATCGCAGCAGCCAACATAGGGACCGCCTTCCGTGTTCGGCAACGCGTCTCCTCTCCTACGGTCGAGTCTCGCTCGATCAACGACAAGGACGCGGTCATGCCTCTCTACCTCGATGTCCACCACCTCGACGGTGGCGTGCGGATCGACGACGTCGCGAGGGCGCACCTCGCTGACCTGGTCACGCAGCGCGAATACGACGTGCGATACCTGCGGTACTGGGTCGACGAGGAGAACGGCAAGTTCTTCTGCTTGGTCGAGGCCCCATCTGCCACCGCGGCGAACACTGTGCACCGCGAGGCGCACGGCCTGGTCGCAGAAGCGATCTACGCCGTGCAGGAGGGATCATGATGCCGCGCCGGCGCGCCTTGGTTGCCATGGCGGCCCTCGCCGCGGAGGCGGTGGCCGTGATCGTGGCGGCACCAGCAGCCCGGGCCACCGACCCCAACGGCTTCGCTCCATCGATCCTTACGAAGACGTTCACCGTCGCAGCGGGGCAGCGGGCAGATGGAATCAGCGTGCTCTGCCCGGCCGGCACTACGCCGATCGCCGGCGGGCTCCGAACGGACCCCGCTACCACCGTCCACTACAAGGACTACATCAACTGGGGTACCGGCAAGGGCTTCGCCGCAGCGGTCGACAACCCCACCGACAGCGACGTCGCGGGGACCGCATATGTGCGCTGCGTGGATGCGGCATGGCTGACCGCTACGTCCCGCGTCGTCGCCACTTTCGCCGAGAACAACAGCACGCACCACACTGGCGGCTACACGCGTTGCCCTTCAGGCTCCTATGCGCTCAGTGCCCGAGTGGACTGGAACAGCACCATCGGGAAGCAAAGCATCGACTACAGCGGCCCGACGTGGGACATGCGAAGCTGGGTCGTCGCCGGGACGAACGCCGGAACGGGTAACTACATGTTCGTAGACGTGCAGTGCGTGAGCACTTCCAGCCTGCCCGGCGCCTACCTGGTCCACACCCAACAGGAGAACACGACCTACGCCTCGAAGACCATCACCCTCACAACGACCTGTCCCGACGCGATGGTCCCCATCAACGGCGGCTCCTTCACCCAACGCAATGGTGACTACCAGGACTTCTCCAGCTACATCGGCACGGTCCATGCGAGCTACCCGACGGACACCGGCTGGGTCGCCGAAGCGACCGTGCCCGGAAAGTCGTTCTTCGATGACTACATCATGTACGCGACGACTTGGTGCATCCCCGACCAGAAGCCGCCGGTCCTGCAGGTCGATAGGAGGCCGGACAAGTCCACCAACATCTCCCCGGCTGCGTTCACCTTCTATGCGACAGACCCCGACGCCCCCCTCGGCCATACCCTCAGCTTCCAATGCTCGATCGACGGTGGCCCGCTCACGGCGTGCACGTCGCCTTGGGCCCCGACGGTCACCGAGGGTTACCACGCCGCGACGATCGAGGCGACGACGAGCGACGGCCGATCGGCGTCGGATACCTACCACTGGACCTACGACAAGACAGCGCCCACTGCCACGATGCTGGACCCGACCGCCCCGTTCACGCTCGCCATGGGCGTCCCGGTCGATTGGACGGGCGACGACGGCATCGGCGTGGGCGTGGGCGTGGCGGGGTTCGGCGTGCGGTACCGCACCGCGGCATACACCGACCCCAGCTTCGGGAAGTTCCGGCACCCGTCCGGGGTCATAGGAGGAAGCTTTCTCCGAGTCGACCCTGCCGCGGGCGTAACCTACTGCTACTCGGCTCAAGCCATGGACCGCGCCGGCAACCTGTCGCCGTGGAGTGCGCCTGCATGCCTGGCTCGCCCGGTCGACGACGGGATCCTGACCGCGAGCAGCGGCTGGACGACCCGGCAGGGCTCCGCGGCCGTGAACGGGACCTATCGGCATACGACAGTCCACAACGCGACACTCGCTCTCGCGGGTGTGACGTTGGACCGAGTGGGGATCGTGGCCACGACCTGCCCCGGCTGCGGCAAGGTCGCCATCCTCATCGCCGGCACGCAGGTCGGCACGATCAACCTCGCCGCGAGCACCACTTACCACCGCGTCATCCTCGCGCTGCCCCAGTTCTCCCCGCGGACGGGCGCTGTCGTCATCAGGGTGATCTCGACAGGCAAGCCGGTCGACATCGACGGACTCGCGACGAGTCACGCCTGAGCTTCCGAACACCTGGCCCACAAGATCGAATTCGTGGTCCCACGGGTCGCCCGGATGAATGGAGTACGCCGCGATGGCTGAGCAAACTGGCTGGGCGCCGCGACGCCGCGGCACAGCTCTCTTGGGAGTTGCGGTTGTCAGCGCGGTGGTCGGAGCGCTGTTTTTTGGTGGCGTCGGTCGTGCCGCGAGCGCCGGTGCGCAGCGGAGCGGCAACCGGACCGGCGGGATCTCGGCGAAGCAACGCGGATCAGTCGGCGCCGACGCGGGCCGAACAGCAGAAGCCCGGCGCCTACGCGCGATCCACGCCGCCGCTCTCGGCGCAGCGGCGCCCGCGATGCTCCTTGCCGCCACCCCGCCTCCTGTGTCCGCCCCGGCGGCGAACGCTCGGAGTCGAGCCATGATGGCGCCAGCTGCCATCGACCAGAGCGGCCCCGCCGTAGCTGATCCGACGGGCGGGATCAGCTACGGACCCAGCACGCTCAACTACTACGGGCAACGCGTGCTCCATACGTATGAGACCTACGCCGTGTTCTGGGATCCGGAGCACCAGTTCGACGCCGGCTACCCGGCGTTGATCAACCAGTACCTTCAGGACGTTGCGCACGAGAGCGGCAACACCGACAGCCCGTACTCGGTCTTGACGCAGTACGGCGACCGCGACGGCCCGATCCAGAACCAGTCAATCTTCGCCGGCTCGATCGTCGACACCGACCCGTACCCGAGCTCGGGGTGTCCCGAGCTGCCGACGTGCCTGAGCGACGCGCAATTGCGGGCCGAACTCGACACGCTGCTCGCGGCGAAAGGTATCGCTCGCCCGGCGAACCGGATGTTCTTCCTGCTGACACCACCGGGCGTACAGAGCTGCATCGACGACACCTCCAGTCAGTGCTCGAGCAACGTCTTCTGCGCTTATCACGGCGGCTTCAACTCCGCCGCGGGCAAAACCCTCTATGCCGATATCCCTGACACTGCCGGAGATCCCGGATGTGACCGCGGCAATCGGCCCAACGGAAATCCGGCCGATGCCGTCATCAACGCGCTGAGCCATGAGACGCAGGAGATGCAAGACGACCCCGATGTCTGGGCTGCAACGCCTGCGCAGCCTTACGCCTGGTACAACACCATCTACGGCGAGAGCGGGGACGCCTGCTACACGAGCTTCTCCGGCGTCGAGGGACCGGTCGACGCCCAATACAACGCGACGTTCAACGGCCACCACTACTTCATCCAGGACGAGTGGAGCAATATCGCCTACGCCCAGACCGGCAACGGCTGCGTCAGGTCCAACAGCGACACCGGCCCGACACCGGCCTTCTCAACGTCCCTTTCCGGGATCACCGCGTCCTTCGACGCCACCGCAACGAGCGACCCGGACCCGGGCGACTCGATCGCGAACTACGTCTGGGACTTCGGTGACGGCAGTTTCGGCACCGGGCCGACTCCGCAACATGTGTACGGCTCGCCCGGCACGCACACCGTCCAACTCACCGTTGTCGACCAGTCCGGCGCGTTCATGTTTGTCGAACACGACAACGTCACCCCGTCACCGTGCACCCTGCCCGGTGCGATCCTCGGCACCACCCACGCCGACCTGCTCACCGGCACACCGGGTGATGACGTCATCTGCGGCCTCGGCGGCAACGACACGGTGAACGGACGTGGCGGCGATGACATCGTCCTCGGCGGCGACGGCAACGACACCCTCCTCGGCGGCCCCGGTGCCGACCAGGTGATCGGTGAGAACGGCAACGACATCGTCCTCGGCGGCGACGGCAACGATGTCCTCGTCGGAGGTGCCGGCACCGACCGGTTCGACTCCGGTCCCGGTAACGACGCCATCGACTCGACCGACCGGTTCGACACCACGAGCGACAGCGGTGACACGAGGGCGGAAACCGTGCTCTGTGGAGGCGGGCCGGACGACTTGCGCTTCGACCCCTACGACGTCCTGCTGTGCACCTCGCCGCACAGTGTGACCTGCGCATCCGTCACCGGCCCGCCGGCGATCCCCACTGTCACCGTGCCGGCCCAGGCAACCTGCAGTATCGATCACACCGACGTGCACGGTGCAGTGAACGTACGCAGCGGCGGCGCGCTCGATCTCGAGTTCTCCCGGATCTCGTCGTTGACAGTCAGCGGCTCCATCTTCACCGAGGAGGTCAAGGTCGACGGCACCGTGCTGGTCCACGACCACGGCTCCGCCGTGCTGTTCGACCTCTTCGGGCGCGACATCGCCGCGTCCCACGCCGACCTCGACATCGATTGCGGAGTGATCAGCGGCAAGGTCACGATCAACAACGAGTCTCTGGGCAACCAAATC
>JAVHVB010000185.1:0-6960 GCA_032160775.1 Pseudonocardiales bacterium
GCGAGCGTCAGCGACCCGGCTTCGAGCTTGCCCTCGGCGGTGATCCGCGGTGCCAGCCCGACGATGTCCGCCTCTCGCCCGGCGAGGGTGAGCGTGCGCCGCCCGCCGCCGCCGACGAAGAACGGCGGGTGCGGACGTTGCACCGGCACGGGGTGCGCGGAGTAGTCGGTGATCGTGTAGTGCTCGCCGGCGAAGCTGAACGGCTCGCCGCTGAACAGCCCCTTCAGCACGGTGATCGACTCGGCCAGCCGGGCCTGCCGCACCGGGGTTCGGTCGAACGGCAGCCCGATCGCGTCGTACTCCGGCTTGTTCCAGCCGGCGCCGATCGCGACGTCCAGCCGGCCACCGGACAACACGTCGATGCTCGCCAGGTCCTGGGCAAGAACGGCCGGGTGACGCAGATCGTTGTTGAACACGAACGCCGCGACCCGCAGCGTTGAGGTGGCCGCCACGGCCGTGGCCATCGCCACCACCGGGGAGAGCTGCTCGATCAGGTGATCCGGGATCACCAGCCCGTGATAGCCCATCTCCTCGGCCCGCCGCGCCTTCGCGGCCAGGTCGGGGCCGGCGACGATCGGATGCATATCGGCCAGGAACCGGAACGGACGCATGTCGATCAGTATGGTTCGGCGCCGCGCCGAAATTGTCGGACCCTGGTGCGAGGCTGCGTCTGTCGAGAGGACGTGGCATGGCTGAGCTGATGTGGATCCGGTCGCATGTGGAGTTGCTGCTCCAGCGCGAATGGGATGTGTGCCGGATCCTGTCCGACGACGACGGCGACTTCCCCTACCGGCACGGCACGGCGGCGTGTTACGTCTCGGTGCTCGATCTCGACCCGCCGATGGTCCGGGTGTTCGCGCACGCCGCGTACGGCCTCAAGCCGACGCTGAAGGTGCTGCGCGAGCTGAACGAGATCCAACACCGCTCGTTGAGCGCCCGCGTCGAGCTGCGCCGCGACGTGGCAGTCGTCTCCCAGACGATCAGCCCGATCGGGCTCACCCAGGCCGTCCTCGCGCAGGCGATGGGGGCTGTCGGCACGGTCGCCGACGACGTCGGCACCCTGCTCGCGGCCATGTTCGACGGGTCCACCCCGTTCCGGCACGAGGTCCCCGACTCCGAGGAGGCCAGCTGACCGGCCCGATCGTCGTCGGCTCGCCGTGACCCGTGCGCGGGTGAAACCGCGGCCGCCGCGCGTGGGAGCGTGTGGGGGTGGCCGCTCCACTCTCCTTTGTTGCCAAGCCGACCGTGGTCGGCCAGCTGGTGACTCTGCGTCCGGCCCAGGCCTCTGACGCTGCCGAGCTTGCTGCCGTCGACCCCGAGACCTTCCGGCTGACCGGCACTCATCGGGATTTCGACCTTGCAGAACTTCAGCAGTGGTACGGCAGGCTGGGCGAGAAGGCCGATCGAATCGACTGGGCGATCATCGAGAACACCACCGCAGCATGGGCCGGCGAGGCAGTGCTCAACGAGTTGGACGCCGACAACCGGTCCTGCGGATTCCGGATACTGCTGCAGGGGCCACGCTTCTACGGACGTGGGTTGGGCACCGAGGCGACCCGGCTGGCCGTCGCGTACGCGTTCTCGGTCGGCGTTCACCGGGTCGAACTCGAGGTGTACGACTTCAACCCGCGGGCCCGGCGGGTGTATGAGAAGGCCGGCTTCCGGTACGAAGGCACCAAGCGCGACGCCCTGCGCTGGGACGACAGCTGGGTCGACGCTCACACCATGTCGATCCTCGACAGCGATCCCGTCGCGTAGGACGTGCAGCCCGTTCGGGTATTTCGAAGCAATCGCACACATCAGCGGCGTGTTCGGGCGGCCGTCGGTGGGTATGTCGGTGCAGTACGCACCGTGTGCGAGCAATTTCCTGGTTGGAAGGACCCCACCGTGACCGTCAGCCCGTTGATCCAGAAGTCCGCGAGCATCGCCTATGCCGGAATTCGAATGCCCTTGGCTGCGCTGGAGCACCGGATGCCGGAAAGCTCGCGGGTTCGCACCGGTCTGCACGCCGCGCTCCAGACGATCGACTCGTCCGTTGGGCACCTGCTGCATCGGCAGCCGGAGGAATCGGTCGCGGGGCAAAGTGACGGGCCGGACGCGACGACGGAGCACGTCCCTTCGCAGGACGTCGAGGCCGAACGCGAGGCCATCGTGGAGGCGGTTCGAGAGCGTCAGCCCGATGTCGGGGAGCTGGCCGATCCGGACCTCGACGTGGCCGAGGTGCAGGCCCAACTCCAGGCCAAGCACGCCATCGAGCTCCGCGAGGAGGCCAAGCAGATGCAGGACAGTGCTGCGCGACCGCCGGCGAAGTCGAACGGCCGCCGACGCGCGTAGACCCCATACCCCTACTCGTCGGATCCCACGCTGCGGCGTAGGCGCTGCGAGCGATCGCCAGGACGGTGAACCTCCGAGACGCTGAAGGCGAGCGCGGCGGCGCCGATCAACTCGCTGCGCCCGGCGAGTGCGCCAAGTTCCACCGACAGGTCCCGGGCGATGCCGGGTTGCGCATAGCGCTCGACGGATTCGCGGACCGCGGACAGAAAGGGCTCGCCGGCGGTGGCAAGTTCGCCACCAAGCGCGAGCATCTCCGGGTTGAGGCTGTTGACGACATCGGCCAATACCCGGCCGATCGCCCGGCCGGCATCGCCGATCGCACGCACGGCGCCGGGATCGTGGTGCTGCACAAGCTCGATCACCTGGCTCAGGGTGACGTGCTCGCCGTGCCGGGACTGCATGGACCGCAGCACCTGACTGAGCGACGCGACGGTCTCCAGGCAGCCGCGATTGCCGCACCGGCAGATCGCCCCGGACGGGTCGACCGGCACGTGGCCGATCTCGCCGGCTCGGCCGCGTACCCCGTGATGGATCCGACCCCCCAGCATCAATCCGGCCCCGATCCCGGTCGATGCCTTGACGTAGATCAGGTCCGCGATGCCGCGGGCCACGCCGTAGGTTGTCTCGGCGAGCGCGCCGAGGTTGGCATCGTTGTCCACCGCGAACGGAATGCCGGTCGCCGCCTGCAATTCCTCGGCTGGGCGACGATCGATCCAGCGGGGCAGCACGTTGCCGGGTCCGATCGCACCCGTACGCACATCGACGGGAGCCGGCACGCCGACGGCGCCGGCGGTGATGCGCGCCGGGTCGGACTGGGCGACCAACTCCTCGATCGCCCGGCACGCGTGATCGAGCGCCTGGTCGGGCGACGCGTCCACGTCGACCACGTCGTTTCGCTCGGCGAGTACGTCCCCGCTGGCATCGACCAAGCCGACGCGACAGTGGCTGTGGCCGAGGTCGACGGCCACGACGAGGTCGGACCGCGGCGCGAGGTGCAGCCGGCGGGGTGGGCGACCCGGACGGTCGGCGGCCTCTTCGACGATCTCGACCAATTCACCTGCATCGACCAGGTCGAGCACCAAGGCGGCGACCGTCCCGCGGGACAGCCCGGTGATGTCGCAGAGCTCGGCACGGTTGCTCGCCGCCCCGTCGCGGACCGCACCGAGCACCCGCCCGCGGTTGAATTCGCGGATCGGGTGCGCCGCATCGTCGGACACATCGGACAAGATAGCCGAGTTCTGCCCTTGAGGTGGCCCTAATCGGGGCCCTCAGTGCGCGATCGGCACGTCTTCTGCCTATTGACTGTACAAATTCTGCTCACTAGCGTCCGAACAGAATGGGTCGGATGTCCGCAATTGCCGGGTCTCCGCCGTTACGTCACCGGAGGGTTCGTCATGCACCGCTCGCACTACCGCCGCACGGCGATCGTCACCGCCACCGCCGCCCTCGTCGCCGGCATCACGACCGTGCTGCTCCCCACCGCAGCGACGGCGGTCGTCGGCCCGTTGCCCAATGTGCAGAACTTCGAGGGCGACGTCCCGATCACCAACGGCAATCCCGGGATCTTCAGCTTCGGTGCCGACGCCGCGCACACGCCGACCCTGAGCGTGGTGAGCGCGCCGAACGTCGCCGGGGAGGGGGCAGACAACCACGCCCTGGACATGCCCTACGACGTGACCGGGTACGGCGGCTTCACCGAGGACCTCGCCGCCGCGCAGGACTGGAGCGGCTACGCCGGCTTCAGCTTCTGGGTGAAGGGCACCAACTCCGGGCAGCGGATCGAGTACGAGATCAAGGACGGCGGCGCAGACGGCGAGCACTCCGAACTGTGGCAGGACTTCTTCATGGACACGTCGTCGGAGTGGCGACAGATCCAGACGCCGTTCAGTGACTTCGTCCGACGTACCGACTATCAGCCCGGCGGCGGGCCTACCGACGGGAACCTCGACCTGAGTTCGATGTGGGGTTACGCCATCAACGTCCCGGCCAACTCGCAAGGCGAACTGACCGTCGACGACTTCGCCGTCTACGGCACTGCCGCGCCGAAGCCGCCGCGGGTCGCCGCGTCGAGCGGGACGTATCTCGTCGATGCAGGGGAAACCGCGCACGTCGCCGTCACGCTCACCACCTCGGACGGTCAGCCCACGACGGCCGACGCGAGCGTGGCATGGCAGCTCGACGACGGCACCGCGCATGCCGGCACCGACTACACCGACGACTCGGGCACGCTCGAATTCCCGGCCGGTACCGCGTCTGGCACCAGCAAGACGATCGACGTGCAGACTCTGGCGAACTCCACCCCGTCCGAGGCCACGACGCTCACCGTCAAGCTGACGCCGACCGGCGCCACCCTGTCCGGGACCTCGCCACTGGTGGTCATCAACGCGCACGGCCTGGCCTATCTCGACTCGTCGCGGCCCGTCGCGCAGCGGGTCGGCGATTTGATGACCCGGATGAACCTCGCTGACAAGGTCGGTCAAATGACGCAGGCCGAGCGCGCCGCGGTCGGCAACGGCAGCGACATCACTACCTATCGGCTGGGTTCGCTGCTGTCCGGCGGTGGATCGACGCCGACACCGAACACGCCATCCGCGTGGGCCGACATGATCGACGGGTATCAGCAGCGGGCGCTTTCGACACCACTGCAGATCCCGATCATCTACGGCATCGACTCGGTTCACGGCGACAACAACCTCGCCGGCGCCACGCTCTTCCCGCACAACGTCGGCATGGGGGCTACCCGCGATCCCGCGCTCGCGCACCAGGAGGGGCACATCGCGGCGACCGAGACCCGGGCAACCGGTATCCCGTGGGCGTTCTCCCCGTGTGTCTGCGTCACCCGCGACGACCGCTGGGGCCGCGCGTACGAGTCGTACAGCGAGGACCCGGCGCTGGTCGAGAAGATGGAGACCGTCATCAACGGTTTCCAGGGCAACAACCATCTGGCCCGAAAGACGAGCGTGCTCGCCACCGCCAAGCACTTCATCGGTGACGGCGGCACGAAGTACGGCACCGGATCAGGCGACTACCCGATCGACCAGGGCATCACCTACGTCACGCCGCAGCAGCTGCAAAAGCTGTTCGTCGGGCCGTACAAGACAGCCATCGCCGACCACGTCGGCTCGGTCATGCCGTCGTACTCGAGCCTGCAGATCCTCGGCAAGGACGCCGCCCCGATCAAGATGCACGCGCGGCGGGACATGATCACCGGCTTGCTGAAGCACAAGCTCGGCTTCCAGGGCTTCGTGATCAGTGACTACGCGGCGATCGACCAGATCGGTCCCAACTACAAGAACGACGTGAAGGTCGGCATCAACGCGGGCCTCGACATGATCATGGTGCCGAACCAGTACGTCACCTTCGAGAACGACCTGACGGACCTGGTGCACAGCGGCGATGTGTCTATGGCGCGCATCGACGACGCCGTACGTCGCATCTTGACCGCGAAGTTCAACCTGGGATTGTTCGATCACCCGTTCGCCAACCGCAGCAACATCGACACGATCGGGTCCGCCGCTCACCGTGCGGTAGCGCGGCAGGCTGCGGCCGAGTCCCAGGTGCTGCTCAAGAACGCGCACCACCTGCTGCCGCTCGGCCGGCACGCGAAGGTCTACGTCGCCGGTTCGAACGCGGACGACACCGGTAACCAGTCAGGCGGTTGGACGCTCACCTGGCAGGGGCAGTCCGGGACGATCCCCGGCGCGACGTCGATCCTCGCCGGCATGCAGCAGGACGCGCCGCACGCCATGATCACCTACTCCAAGGACGCCTCTGCGCCGACCGACGGCTACGACGTCGGCGTCGTGGTGGTCGGCGAGAAGCCGTACGCCGAGGGGCAGGGCGACATCGGCAACAACGGGCATACGTTGCAGCTGTCGGTGGCCGACCGCAACGCCGTCGACAGGGTGTGCGCCGCGATGCGGTGCGCGGTCCTGGTCGTCTCGGGACGCCCGCTGGACATCACCGGCATCGTGCCGGAGAGCGATGCCGTGGTGGCATCGTGGCTGCCGGGCTCCGAAGGTGAGGGTGTCGCCGACGTGCTGTTCGGGCTGCGTCCGTTCACCGGCCGGCTGCCGGTCACCTGGTTCAAGGCGGAGAGCCAGATCCCGATCAACGTGGGCGACGCGAACTACGACCCGCTGTACCCGTACGGCTGGGGTCTGCAGACCGGAGCGCAGCAGGACCAGCGCCTGCCGCAGAGCACGCTCGCTGCGTTGCAGCGTGCCGCCGCTGCGCTGACGCAGCGGGCGGGCTGGGCCACGCGCAACCGGATCGTCTCGGACGCGCGCGCCATCGCCGAGCGGGTGATCACCACGCGCAAGCGGATGACTGCGACCGCACCGCTGACCGCGGCCGCCGAGCATGCGCTCGTCGCCGGGCACACGCTGCGAGCGGTCAAGCTGCTCAGCCGGGCGCGAGCGGTCGCGGTGGCGATCAGGGGCTGACTCGTTCGCGCGGATCTTGATGCTCTGCGCGGGGTATGGCCCGTCGTCCGCATCAAGGTCGCTCTGACGCCGCGTGACGTCGGCGGCTGATCAAAGCGGGGTGACGTACGCCGCGCTGATGCCGCCGTCGACCAGGAACGTCGACGCGGTGATGAACGAGGCGTCGTCGCTGGCCAGGAAC
>JAVHVB010000186.1:0-7981 GCA_032160775.1 Pseudonocardiales bacterium
GAGCGGGACGCAGGAGCAGCTAGCCGTGGCGGAGTTGCGCGAGGAGACGGGTCTGGTCGCCGACTCGCTCGTCCATCTCGGCCGGCTGCACACGGCGTACGGCTTCTGCTCGCAGGGCTACGACGTCTACCTGGCCAGCGGCCTGACGCCCGGCGCGGTCGACCGCGAGGTCACCGAGCAGGACATGATCCACGAGTGGCGCCCCGTGGCCGAAGTCCGCGAGATGATCCGGACCGGCGAGCTGCGCGACGCCCACAGCCTCGCCGCGCTCAGCCTCTTCGACCTCCGCCCGGACAACTCGGAAGGTTTACGCGTCTAGGCGGAGTTTCAGCGCGTCCAGCTCGTCCCGCATCGACGTCGGGAGGGCGGCGCCGATCTTGTCGAACCACTCCTCGATGAGCGGGATCTCGGCCTTCCACTCGTCCACCTTGACGGTGAGCGCGCCGAGAAGTTCCTTCTCGTCCATGTCGAGACCGTCGACGTCGAGCGATTCCGGTGACGGAACCCGGCCGATCGGTGTGTCTACCGCGGCGGCCTTGCCCTCGATGCGCTCCAGCGCCCACTTGATGACGCGGATGTTCTCGCCGAAGCCCGGCCAGACGAACTTGCCGTCGTCGTCGCGGCGGAACCAGTTGACGTAGAAGATCTTGGGCAGCTTGACGGCGTCGGCGCCCTTGCCCATCTGGATCCAGTGGGCGAAGTAGTCGCCGGCGTTGTAACCGATGAACGGCAGCATGGCCATCGGGTCGCGGCGCACCACGCCGACCTTCCCGGTCGCCGCGGCGGTCGTCTCGGAGGAGAGTGTGGCGCCCATGAAGACGCCGTGCTGCCAGTCGCGTGCCTCGGTGACGAGCGGGACGGTGTCGCGGCGCCGGCCGCCGAAGAAGATCGCGTCCAGCGGCACGCCCTTCGGGTCGTCCCACTCGGGTGCCCGGGTGTCGCACTGGCTGATCGGGGTGCAGTAACGCGAGTTCGGATGCGCTGCGAGCTCGGCCGACTCGGGCGTCCAGTCCTGCTTCTTCCACGAGGTCAGGTGCGCCGGCGGCTCGCCCATGCCCTCCCACCAGACGTCGCCGTCATCGGTGAGCGCGACGTTGGTGAACACCGAGTTGCCCTTGCCGATCGTGCGCATGGCGTTCGGGTTGGTGTGGTAGTCGGTGCCCGGCGCGACGCCGAAGAATCCGTTCTCCGGGTTGACCGCGTAGAACCGTCCGTCGTCACCGACCCGGATCCAGGCGATGTCGTCGCCGATCGTCTCGACCTTCCAGCCGGGCAGCGTCGGTTCGAGCATCGCGAGGTTCGTCTTGCCGCACGCCGACGGGAACGCCGCGGCGACGTAGGACGCCTTGCCTTCTGGATTGGTGACCTTCGCGATGAGCATGTGCTCGGCCATCCAGCCCTCGTCGCGCGCCTTCACCGAGGCGATGCGCAGCGAGTAGCACTTCTTGCCGAGCAGCGCGTTGCCGCCGTAGCCGGAGCCGTAGGACCAGATGAGCCGTTCCTCCGGGAAGTGGACGATGTACTTCGTGTCGTTGCACGGCCACGCGACATCCTGCTCGCCGTCCGCTAGCGGCGCGCCCACCGAGTGCAAGCCCGGCACGAACGGCTGGTCCACGCCGTCCTTGGTGAACAGTGGGACCGACTTCGAACCGAGCCGGGTCATGATGTGCATGGACGCGACCACGTAGGGCGAGTCGGTCAGCTCGCAGCCGAGCATCGGCTCGTCGGCGTCGAGCGGACCCATGCAGTACGGCAGGACGTACATGGTGCGGCCGCGCATCGAGCCGCGGAAGCGCTCGACGAGGATGGCCTTCATGTCGTCCGGGTCCATCCAGTTGTTGGTGGCGCCGGCATCGCGCGGGTCACGACTGCAGATGAACGTGCGGTCCTCGACGCGGGCCACATCAGTCGGGTCGGAGGCGCACCAGAACGAGTTCGGCTTGATCTCGTCGTTCAGCCGCACGAAGGTGCCGTTGGCGACAAGCAGTTCGGTGATCCGGACCCACTCCTCGGGCGACCCGTCGACCCACTCCACCCGGTCCGGCTCGGTCAACTCCGCGGTCTCCCGCACCCACGCGAGCAGGCCCGCGTGCGTGGTGGGCGCGATATCAAGACCCGGGATGGTGCTTGCCGTCATAACTGCCAACTCTCCTGCCGGTCGACACGAATGCTTCAACAAAAACGGGGCCCACGCGCCGGATGTGAGCATCCGGGCGGGCAGGTAAAGGTTGCCGTTACGGTAACTCCCGGGAACGCTTACAGGCCTAATCCAAGGCCTGCGTAAAACCTCACACTGGGCCGCCTCCCCGTTGTTCCGCTGTGGTCGGTTCCTTCCAGCATTCCCATCGTTTCGCTGTTGTTCCTTGCTTCCAGCGCAGGGTTTTGTGATGCCAGCATCATTTGACGTCGTCGGGTCGCTGATCGAGGCTTGCGGCCATGGGGCCACGGGTGGAGTCGCTGTCGAACTATCAGGTCACGGCAGGCCAGAACGTCTGGGCGTACGGCGCCGGCTTCACCGGCGTCAAGAAGATCACGGTGGGTGACGCCGAGGCGACGGAGATCGTCTGTTACGAGGACAACACGATCGGCTTCCACGTCCCGAAGCAGCCGGGCGGCAGCAGCCACTGGGTCCAGATCACCGGCGCCGACGGCTCGGTGTCCCAGTGCGTAAGCAACGCGCAGCTGTTGACGTACCTCGATGAGGTCTTCGACCAGCCGCGGGGTCAGTTGCGGCTCGACAGCATCACGCCGAGCCCGGTCACCGTCGGCCGGGCCGACAGCTACTGGGTGCTCGGTTCGGGCCTGTCGGCCACCAGCGTCGTGGTGATGGACGGCCACAGCTGCGACTTCGAGACCCATGACGACGAGCGGCTGGTGATCCACGTGCCGCAGTTCCATCACCCGACGGGCCAGACCAGCATGCGCCTTCGCGTGCACACCGCGCACACCCAAGCCGAACTCGAGGTGGCGTGCGTGTCTCTCGACGACGTCGTGCCCGAGGATCACGCCCCCGCGATCGGTCACCTCGAGCCGACCCAACTTCCGGCCAGCGGCGGCAAGCTCACCCTGTGGGGCGCCGGGCTGAACGGCGTGACGCATGTCGACGTCGGACTGATCGCGGCCACTATCGACGAGGTGCACGCCGATCACATCGTCGTCACGGTCCCGTCGTTGGCCGACCACGTGCACGAAGAGCTGAACGTGGTTGCGGTGACCCCGCACGCCGGGACGCCGACGATTCCCGCCCTCACGATGCTCCGCGTCACCGCGGACTGACGCCGGTCAGCGTGCCTGGCTGACCGTCGACATGTTGAAGTCGGGTACCCGGATCGCTGGCATGGCGGTGCGCTTGAAAAAGTCACTCCATTCGCGCGACAACGTCGGCTCGGTGGCGCCCACCTCGGTCAGCCGGCCGAGCAGGTCGATCGGCGATTCGTTGAACCGGAAGTTGTTCACGGCGCCGCGCACCTTGCCGTCCTCGATGAGATACACGCCGTCGCGGGTCAGCCCGGTGAGCAGCAGCGTCTGCGGGTCGACCTCGCGGATGTACCAGAGGCAGGTCAGCAGCAGGCCGCGTTCGGTCGACTCGACCAGGTCATCCAGGGACGCCCCGCTGCCGTCCGCGCTGCCCTGCATGATCAGGTTGCTGGTGAACGGCCGCGGCTCGCCACTGGTCCTGGCCGCCCAGGCGCGGGTGCGGACGAGGTCGTTGAGTCGGCCGTCCTCGATCCAGTTGACGGGCGCAACGGGCAGTCCGTTGTCGAACACCGACTCCAGCCCGCCACCCGATGAGGTGACGACCTCGAACGGCTCGCACTCCAGCCCCGCTGCCGTGGGATCCGACCGGAGCTGGAGCGGCAGCGCCGAGAGCTGCTCGCCGATGCGGGTGCCGCCGCTCGCCGCCGAGTAGACGTTGCGGCCGTCGTCGGCGTCGCGGGCCGATGCGGTCCAGTACGCGTAGATCATGAGATCGGCCACCGCGGTCGGCGGCAGGATCGTTTCGTACCGGCCGGCCGGCAGGTCGAGGCGGTTGCCGGCCCAGCCGAGTCGCTGCTCGAGGGCGTCGACCAGCGTGGGGACGTCGATGTCGGCGAATTCTCGGGTGTGCAGCCCGGACCAGGCCGAGCCGGACAGGTCGCCCGACTTACCGTTGATCTCGATGCGTCCGGTCGGCTGGTCGAATCGACGCCGCAGGCCGGTGGACGTCGCCAGGAAGTACGACGTCATCTCGTGCTCGGCGAAGCCGAACAGCAGCCGGTCGTCACCGCGCCACCGGTCGAAGGCGGCGCCGAGCGCCGGGGCGAATTCGTCGAACACCGACACCGAGGTCTGCGCCGGGTCGGCAGCCCAGTCGTCGTCGTGCGGGTACGGCTCGACCAGGGGGCTGGCGTCGTCGGCGGGGGTGGCGCCGCGGGCGGCCACCTCCGCGGCCAGGGCCAGCTCGGGGACCTCGTCGACCGACGTCACCGACCGAGTGACGACGCCGGCGCGCGACCCGTCCGGCCCGTCAAAGGTCGAGATCACCGTCATCGACCGGGATCGCATCTGACCGTTCGTGGTCAGTGAGTTCGCCGCCCAGCGCAGGTTCGTCTCGCTGTGTTCGGCGACGATGACGATGCAACCGTCCGCCGTCGACGCGGCCAGCGCCGCGTCCGCCAGCTCCTGTGGCGCGCTCATCGTGTGCCCTCGCTGCGCTCGTTCATCCTCGACCACCCTCCGCCTTCGTGTTGAGCACGTTGATGCCGCGGAACAGTGCGGCTGGGCAGCCGTGCGATACCGCGGCGACCTGCCCGGGCTGACCCTTGCCGCAGTTGAACGCCCCGCCGAGCACGTAGGTCTCCGGCCCGCCGACGGCCTCCATCGCCCCCCAGAAGTCGGTCGTCGTGGCCTGGTACGCGACGTCTCGCAGCTGGCCGACGAGACGGCCATTCTCGATGCGGTGGAACTGCTGGCCGGTGAACTGGAAGTTGAAGCGCTGCATGTCGATCGACCACGAGCGGTCGCCCTTGATGTAGATCCCCCTCTCGACGCCGCTGATCAGGTCCTCGGTCGACGGCCCGTCCGGGGCTGGTTGCAGCGACACGTTCGCCATCCGTTGCAGCGGGATGTGACCGGCGGAGTCGGCGAACGCGCACCCGTTCGAGCGGCCGCCGAGTTCGCCGAGGGAATCCGCGTTCGCCTGCGCCATCTGCCGGTTGAGCTGATAGCCGACCAGCACGCCGTCCCGGACGATGTCGAATTCCTGCCCGGCCACCCCTTCGTCGTCGTAGCCGATCGTCGCCAGCCCGTGCTCGACCACGCGGTCGCCGGTGACGAACATGGCCGGGCTGCCGTACTTCAGGCTGCCGAGCCGGTCGAGCGTCGCGAAGCTGGTGCCTGCGTAGGCGGCCTCGTAGCCCAGCGCCCGGTCGAGCTCGGTGGCGTGGCCGATGGACTCGTGGATCGTCAGCCAGAGGTTCGACGGGTCGATGACCAGGTCGTAACGTCCGGCCTCGACGCTTGGCGCCTTGGCGTGTTCCCGGAGAAGTTCGGGCAGTTCGGCGATCTCCGCGTCGAAGTCCCAGCCGGTGCCGGTGAGGTACTCCCACCCGCGGCCGGCCGGCGGCGCAAGCGTGCGCATCGAGTAGAACGCGCCGGCGCCGCGGTCGACGTGGACCGCGGTGAAGTGCGGCTCGATCCGCACCCGCTGCTGCGTGGTCATCGTGCCGGCGGTGTCGGCGTAGAACTTGTTCTCCAGCACCTGGATCATCGCTGCGTCGACGTGGTCGACGCCGTCCGCGGCAAGCAGCCGGTCGGACAGGTCGGCCAGCCGTTCGGCCCGCTCGACCGGCGACACGTCGAACGGGTTGACGTCGTAGGACGACACCCAGGTGACGTCCGCATAGACCTGCTCGGGCGCCAGGACGACGGGGTCGCGGCTCAGCACCCGGCTCACCTTCGCGGTGGCGACCGCCTGATCGGCGAGCTCGGCGGCGGCCTCCGCGCTGCGGATGATGCCGCTGGCGAAGCCCCACGCCCCGTCGTGGACCACTCGCACGGCCAGGCCGACATCCTCGCTGTCGGTGGAGCTGTCGAGCGCACCGTCGCGCAGCTGCAGCCGCGCCACCCGGGTGCGCTCGAGACGGAAGTCCGCGTGCTCGGCACCCAGGGCCTGGGCCCGCTCGAGCGCCGCGGCGGCGAGCCCGCGCGCGGGCATAGCGAGGAACGAAGCATCAACTTCAGGCATGCATCCGAACCTACTCACGCCCGCCGGGTATTCGTCGGGCGGTTTGCCAGACTGGTGTGGTGCCCCGCCCGGTCCGCGTCTGCTTCGTCTGCTCCGGCAACATCTGCCGCTCGCCGACCGCCGAGGTCGTGCTCCGGCACCGGGCCGCCGAAACGGGCCGCGCCCACCTGGTCGAGGTGGACAGCGCGGGCACCGGGTCGTGGCACGCCGGCGACGACATGGACGAGCGCTCGCGCCAGGTGCTGGCCGATGCGGGCTACGACGTGCCGGCGCACTGCGCGCGGCAGTTCCGGGCCGCCGACTTCGCCGCGCGCGACCTGGTGGTGGCCCTCGACTCCGGCCACCGCGACGCGCTGCTCGAGCTAGCCGGGCGCGCGCCGGATCCCGCGGCGGCGCGCGCCAAGATCGTGCTGCTGCGCGACTACGACCCGGAGCTGTCCGCCGGCGACGGCCGAGACGTCGCGGACCCGTACTACGGCGGGCGGGATGGGTTCCGCGCGGTGCTGGACCAGGTCGAACGCAGCTGTGCCGGCCTGCTCGAAATGATCGCGCGTGGCGGCGTGGCGGCGGCGCAGCAGACCGACTCAGCAGACCGATAGGCCGTTGCGGTAGCCCTTCACGAACGCCTGGATCCGGTCCAGCCCGCTCGTGCCCCGGGCGCCGAAGGCGGCGGGCTTGCCGACCTGGTCGAGCATCGACGACGTGGCCTCGTCGAGGTCGGCCGGCGACAGCAGGATGAATCGGGTCTGTGACGGGTCCTCGGCAAGGTTGATGTCCTTGGCGTATGCGCCGGAGTAGCAGACGCCGGACTCGAGCGCGGCCGAGTCGTCGAGTGGTCGGTTGAAGAGTTGGTGTCGCACGGCCATGCCCCAGGCGATGGAGAACAGGACGCCCAGCGCGAAGTCGGCCGGTTGGTCGAACACCAGTTGGACGTTGCCGTCGGTGCCGAGCCCCTGGACGTCCGGGAGGCTGAAGTACGCGTCGTGGGCGAAGGTGGCGTTGTAGTACACCGTGTTGTCGTTCGGGCAGTAGCCGAACTGGGCGGCCGGCAGGCACGGCGGGTGATCGGCTCCGGCGATCTTCACCGGGGTGAACGTCTTGCCGACCGTCTGCGCCGCCGCCGTCCAGAACCGGTTCAGGTCGTTGACGAAGATGTTGTCCGCGCCGGGCTTGAGCACCTCGTCGATGGCGGTGTTGCCGCCGGCGTCGTAGTCGGACTGCCTCGTGAAGGGCCGTTCGGTGAAGGTCCGGGAGGCGAAGTAGCCGTCCGAAAAGCAGTACGCCGCGCCCCGGTCGATCCCGTCGGCCAGTGCCGAGAGCCGGTCGAAACCGTTGCCGTGCGAGACATCTCCCGGCGTGCCCGGCGTCGAGTCGCGACCGTCGAGGAAGCCCTCGAGCGCGTCGTCGAGGTCCTGCGGGGTGATGTCCCGGAAATGCGCCGCCTGACCACGCAGCGCATATGCGGCCCAGGCGCCGGCCGCGCAGTCGGCCTGCGACTCGGTGTCGATCGTCGGCAGATTCTGGTCGAACACACCCATCCGGTAGCTGATCGCGTGGCCCATCTCGTGCGCGAAGATCAGCGCCACCATGAGGTCGCCGTACTTGGCGGCGAGCTGGGCGAAAAGGTGCGTCGCCGAGCGGTCCCACGCGATCGAGTCGTCGAGGATGCAGAACGCGCCGTTGTCGACGATGAAGTCCGGGCTGCGGCCGATGCACGCCTCGTCCGATGCGCTACCCGCGTCGCCGGTCTGCGCG
>JAVHVB010000187.1:0-15891 GCA_032160775.1 Pseudonocardiales bacterium
ACACGACGCCGTCCCGGATCAGGGTCTCGCAGGAGTTGAACTCCCACCGGAAGAACGCGTTGACCAGCTTGCCGATGGTGACCGTCTCGTCGCCGGTAGCCGCGTCGAGGAAGTCGTGGCTGACCGAGTACCGGCCGTGCATCGGCTGGTCCGGGTCGAAGTTCATCACCATCGTCTCGGCGCCGATCGACAGGCTGCGCGCGAAGACCTCGTAGCCGTCGACCGCCTTCTGCAGGTGCATCAGCCGCTGCCCGGACTCGTCGTAGGCGTGGTGCAGCTCTGCACTGTCCTTGATCCGCGAGACACCGACCCAGGCGCCGCCGTCGTAGGGCTTCATGAACAGCGGGTAGCCGAGGCGGTCGGCGATCGCGTCGAGGTCGAACGGGCGGTTGTACCGCTCGGCCGTGTAGGCGTATTTCGCGTGCTCGGGAGGATTCTTGTACGGGACGAGCACGGTGTCCGGCACGTGCAGCCCGAGCCGCATCATCGCGCAGTACGCGGCGTGCTTCTCCATGCTTTGGAAGGTGAAGGGGCTGTTCAGCAGGTAGACGTCGTCGGTGAGCGCCACCTTCTTCAGCCACTCGCGCGGGTGGTAGTACCAGTAGGCGAGTCGGTCGATCACCAGGCCGTGCCGCGGCGCCGCTCGCAGGTCGAACGGCTCGATGGTGATCCGCTCGACGTCGAACTCGTGCGTCTTGTCCAGCCCGTCGGTCACGGTCCCGACGCGGCGCACCAGCGCCTCGAACGCGCTCGGCCAGTCCGTCTCGGTGCCCAGCAGCAGGCCGATCAGATGGGACGAATCCGCCACGACGATCTCCTCAACAGAACCGCGGTAGGTGATGGCGCAGTTGCCTGCGCCAGGAGGGCCAGTCGTGCGGGATGTCGTGCCCCCACACGTCCAACTCGTGCCGGATGCCCTTCTCGGCCAGCCGCGCCGCAAACGCGCGGCTGCTCGGCAGCGCGCCGGTGGGGTGTTCCTCCCACGCGCCCTGACCGACGACGAGCACCAGACTCAGCCGGCCGCGCAGCCAGTCGAGGTGATCGCCGTGCAGATTGCCGACGTAGGCCATCGGGTTGTGGAAGTACGTCGCGTCGCCCTGCTCGCCCCAGCCGTCCCACGCCGTGGGGTCGTAGTTGCCGGAGAAACACATCGCGAGCGGGAACACGTCGGCGTGCCGCAGCGCGATGTTGGCCGCGTGGTAGGCGCCGAGGCTGCAACCGAGGGCGGCGATGTCCCCGGTACCGCCGCAGTCGTCGACGATCCACGGGACGACCTGATGCAGGATCCACTGCTCGTAACCGTCGTGCCGCCGGGCGCGCTCCTCGGTCGGGATGTCGCGGTCGGACCAGGTCTGCGCGTCGCCGCTGTCGACGCAGTAGAGCTTCACCCGGCCGCCGTCCACGAGGTCGCCGACCGCGCCGACCATCCCGTTGTTCTCGAAGTCCCACGCGGCGCCCTGCTCGGACGGGAAGACGAGGACGGGACGGCCCCAGTGCCCGTAGGCGACCAGTGACGCCGGGCCCAACTCGACGAGTTCACGACGCACGGGCGCCGACCACCTCGGAGACGAGTTCAGCCAGATGGGGGTGCAGCGCATCGCGCCACGCGGTGTAGTTGTGCGCGTCCCGGACCAGCGCCAGCCGGACGGGGTAACCCAGCCGGCCGAGGGTCTCGGCCATCAGTTCGTTGTTGGCGAGGTTCTCCTCGACGGTGCCGCAGGTGATGACCGTCGGGACGGGCCGGGGGTCGGAGTCGGCCTCGTGCACTGCCTCGACGAAGTCGGTGACCGCCGCAAAACCCGAGAATTCGGACTCCTGCGGGTCGAGTCGCGGCGTGAAGAAGCTGCTCGACTGGAGCAGGAGCGCGTCGAACCGGTCGGGGTAGCTGCGATGCGCGTGCAACATGGCCAGCCCGCCGAGGCTGGCGCCCAGGCCTATGCGGACGGCCGCGGATACGACGTCGTCCAGCGTGGGCAGCACCCGCTCGCACAGCGCGCGGGCGTACGCGGGGTTGGCCGAGTACCAGGCGTTTCGATCGCCCGGACCGACCAGCGCCGCGCGCAAGGGCGGCAGCTCACCGGCCTCGATCGCCGCACCGAGGTAGTGGGTCAAGCCGCCGAGCCGCGCGAACTCCGGCCCGTCGTGTGCGATCACCAGCGGCGCTGCCCCGTCGTCGCTGGTCAGCACGTCCGGCATCCACAGGGTGACATCGATCGAGGAGTCGAGTTCGGCGGCCGGTATCTCGAGCCGCACCTCGCGCCCGGCCGGCGGCGCCGCGGCCAACCACGCGGGGGCGCGGTAACCGGCCAGCTCCAGCACCGACTTGTCGCCGAATGCGCCGGGTGCACGAAGTGGGTTGGCCGGATCGGTGATGGTCCGCTGCGCACCGTTGTGGTCGCGGACGTCGAACAGGTACTCCAACCGGTCGACCTCCGGCAGGCCGAGCGTCAGCCGCCAGACGCCGCCGCTCCTCGCGAAGTCGAGCGGCGCCTTCAGTCCGATCTCCTGCTGCAGGCGGACGCCGGCCAGGCGACCCGACCGGTCGGCCAGCTCGAACGTCGCGGTTCGAAGTTCCGGCACACTCCGACCATAGGCCCGCCGACGCAGCGGTCGATAGCGGCCCGGAACCCGAGGGTCGTGGTCCCTCGAGCTCACTCCGCCCAGGGCGGGGTGAACGGCGCGCCGGCGCCGATGACGCCCTGCCCTCCGACGGGCAGGCAGCAGAGCGCGACGAGATCGCCGCCGCCGACCGCCTCGAGACAGAAGTCGGTACGCGGTGGCACCACGATCACCGAGCCCGCGGCGACCGGATGGTGTACGCCGCCGAGCCGGGCGGTACCCGTGCCGGCGAGCACGACGAAGACCTCTTCGCGGGTGAGTTGATGGGCGGTGCCCGGGTGGCCCGGCGCAATCCGAACCTCCCACACCGCTGTCTCCGCACTCCCGCGGGTCGGCGTGGCGAGCGAGGTGAAACGAGCTCCCGGGAGCTCGTGAGTAGGAGCCGATGGTCGGTCGATGACGGGCATGCCCTTGTTCTCCTTTATAGTCAGCCTTAGTTGACGATTTCAGATAGTCAACCATAGTTGACGATAGTGAGGCAACCGGCATGTCCAAGCCCGCCGAGAGCGACATCGGCATCCTGTTGACGCTTGCACTGCGCGCGTTCACGGATCAGCTGCACGCCGAACTGCGCACGCGCGGATTTCCGGATCTGCGACCTGCCTTCGGCGTCGTGTTCCGGTCTCTGCGCAACGAGCCGCTCACACTCACCGAGTTGGCCGACCGCCTGCGGGTGACCAAGCAGGCTGCGGCGAAGGTGGTCGACGAGATGGCGTCCAAGGGCCTGCTCCGCAAGAAGCCGGCGGCCGGCGACGGGAGGGCGAAGCTGCTGGAACTGACCCCGCGGGGGCGGCGCGCGATGGCCACTGCGATCGAGATCGGCGCGGAGATCCACGCTCGCGTCGAGGCCGCTGCCGGACCGCGCGCCACTGCCGGGATGCGGCGGGCGCTGGAATTCCTCATCGTCGACACGGGGCTCGGCGACGACCTGGCGAACCGGCGCAGCCCGGCGCTCTGACACCCCGGTTTGCCCCAGGTCACCCGGGCACGCCAGGGTGGGTTGAGCCGGTCAGCTGCGTCGGAGGAGAACATTCATGGCGGCTAGGACTTCAGTACGGATCGCGGCGCTTGCCACTGTGGCGGTTGCCGCGTTCGGTGCCTCGGCGGCCGGGGCGGCGTCGCTGGACCCGAAGGTCGAGGCGCAGAACTTCTCGATCACCCTCCAGCGGCCGAAAGAGGTCAGCAAGTTCGCTTACGAGTCCTTGCTGGCCCGGGTCGGCTACCAGAACTACCAGCACGCATTGAAATATCAGCTCACTGATCCGCAGCGGGCGTTCGCCAGCGATCTGTGCTGGAACGGCTTCAACGGCTGTGCGGGTGACGTCCGGCTGTACAACTGGGCGAACAAGCACTACGGCATCGTCCGGCCGGTGCTGTTCACTGCGCGCAACGGCGCCACGCTGTCCGGGCACGTCTGGGCGACGGTCGGCGGCCCGGCCGAGCGGCCTGGCGTCGTGATCACCAACGGCTCGGTGCAGGCGGACGAGCAGATGTACTGGTACGCGGCGCAGGTGCTTGCCAAGGCCGGGTACGTCGTGCTGACCTTCGACCCGCAGGGCCAGGGCCAGTCGGACACCGCGGGTGAGGGCGTCGACGCGTTCGAAGGCGTGCCGGCGCAGAGCGACGGCCGGCCCTTCTACGACGGGGCCGAGGACGCGATCAACTTCTTCCTCTCCACGCCGGCCCACCCGTACCGCCCGGTCCCCAGCTGTTTGACCGGCACCAGCCACGCGACCAAGCAGGTCAACCGGGTGAACCGCGGCCGCAACGCCGCGTACAACCCGTTCTGGCAGCTGCTCGATCCCACCCGGCTCGGGCTGGCCGGGCACTCGTTCGGGGCGGCCGGCGTCTCCTACATCGCGCAGTGGGACCCGCGCGTCGACGCCGTCGTCGCGTGGGACAACCTCGGCGGCCCGGCAGCAAGGGGTGGCGCGATCCCCGGGCACGGGGGCTCGCTCGGCGAGCTGGGCTGCCCGGCGAACCCGGCCAACCGCACGACCGTCCCGATCACCAAGCCCGGCCTGGGGATCTCGGCCGACTACGGACTGCCGGCGACGCCCAACCTGTCGGTGCCGGACCCGCAGGCCAAGTCGGTGTGGTCGCACGAGTACAGCGCCGCGGGCGTGGACACCGGCGAGATCATCATCCGCGGCGGGTCGCACCTGGACTTCTCCTACATCCCGCTGGCCGCGCTCGGAGCATCGCTGCGCGGGCCGGATCTCACCGACTGGTACACGACCGCGTGGTTCGACAAGTACGTGAAGGGCGACCCGGGTGCCGACGCCCGGCTGCTCACCGACCGGTGGCAGCACGACGCGCCGGAGGCGGCCGTCGACCCCAACCACGACGGCAACGCCTTCTCCTTCTACTACGACTCGCGACTGGATGTCACGCTCGACGGCGGGACGCGGTGGACGTGCGAGCAGCTGCGCGCCGGCTGCGCCGGGCTGGCCCCGGACGGCGGCCCGGAGGCGTACTCCTACCTGTCGATCGCGACGACGCCGGACGCAGTCGCCGGCCCGGGAACGCTGATCACGGCGCCCGGCCCGAACAGCATCTATCTGCGCTAGCGTCCGCACACCGGCCATTCATGACGCACGTGCTGACGGTGACTACTGCGTGTACGTCACCTGCGCCGCGAACGGCTCGACGATCCCGCAGTTGACGACCTCGAGGTAGTACTCGTAGCCGGCGCTGTCGATCGTGTGGAACCGCACGGTGTTGTCGGTGAAGCGGCGCATCGTGTTCAGCACCGCTCCGGAACTGGCTGTCGAAGCCATCACGTTGTAGCCGGCGAACTGCGGGCTCAGCCCGGCCCGCAGCAATTTGCGGACCAGGAACACGTGCGCGTCGGTGTCACTGTCGAAGTCGTTCGCCCAGAGGGTGAGCCGCTGCACGACCGCGCCCTGCGGCAACGCGAGCTGATGCAGGAAACTGCCCTTCGCGGCGTTGAGATCACCACGATTCTCCGATGTTGGCTGCGAGGGCACGAATCCGCCCGCGCAGACGCTGTCGCCCAGTTTGTTGTGGGTGGTCTCGGCGGCCGGAGTGAAGGTGGCGATCGCGATGGTCGTGGTGCGTGCCGCGACCGTGCCCGCCGCGCTCGAACTGAGCGTCAGGACGAGCGCGGCTGCGGCACCGGTTGCGGCGGCACAAGCGGCGATGAGTTTGGGTCCCATGGCGGGACGATACGCCCGTCGGGCGGCTAATTCAGGGGTGCGTCGGTGGCGACGAGGACGAACCAGGCGCCGCCGGGGGACAGCGGGATCGTGGAGCCGTCGCTCGCCTTCAGCACTGTGCCGTCGGCCACCGAGTGCCGGCTCCAGGTGCCGTCGATCCGCTTCCCGTCGCGGAACACCGCCACCCGGCCTTCGCCGATCGTGTGCGTGTACTTGGCCGGGTTGCCGAGCACGTCGCGGTCCTTGGTGTAGGTCGTCACCTTGCAGAACTGGACGATGACGTTCGGCGTGTCGATCACGTGGCCGTCGGCGGTCTTCTGGACTGCGCCGTCGATGATGCGCATGTACTGATGTGTCTTGGGGTTCCAGCGGAAGCCGACCTGCGTGCCGCCGACCATCGTCTGCACCGAGGTGCCCGGCTTGGTCTTGCCGGCGGGCAACTGCGCCGCCCACTCGAGCCCGACGCTCTGCGCCGTCGGAGCTTTCACCTTCTTGGCGATGATCGCGAGATTCGCCCGCAGGTTCTCCGGCGCGGCGCGGTTCGGATCGCGGTTGAAGCCGACCCCGCCGCGGTCGTTGATCACCGACTTCAGCGGTGACTGGTCCAGAGGTGCGATGCCGGGCTTGGAGCCACCTGACGCGACGAAGATGATGTGCCCGTACTGCAGCGCCAACTCGGGATCGCTCGGCCGGACGCTGCGGACCGGTTCGATCACCGGCATCGAGGTGTTGAAGATCGCCAGCAGCCGGGTCAGGCCACCCTCGACCTGCTCCACGTAGACGATGTCGGCCTTGTCGGTGCCCACCTGGGGACGGCCGAGCGCGGTGTCCTCGATCTTCACCGCGATCACCGGGTTGTCCGATGGCGCCTTGCCGGTGAGCGGGCTGACCGCGGGCGGCGGAGTGGACGCCGATCCATTAGGTGTGCCGGAGCTGCCTCCGTCGCCGCCACCGGAGCAGCCGGCGAGGGCGAGTAGTCCGACGCCGATGACGGCTGGGATGGCGTGCCGCGATCCGATCATGGTTCCTCTCTCACACGCAGGCTTTGTATACCGTGCGGGTAGGGAACAGTATGCGGGGCGGGTCCTGCGAGCCGGGTTAGCGGCACGCGGAATTCAGCCGGAAAAGCTGTGGGTCCGGCTGTTGTACGTGACGAACTCGCCGTCCTGCGCGGTCACGATGACGCGATACGAGCGCCGGCCGGTTTGCAGGTACTCGACCGTGTTGCCGGGTTCGAGGTCGAGGTCGACCGTTGCGCCGCCGCACGAGAGATGCAACTGACCGCTCGACCTGGGGACCGATGCCGGCAGCGCGCCGTGCGCGGTGCGGCGGCAGAACTGGATGCCGTCGACGACCTTGTGCGCATCGCGGCCTGCCGAGGCGACGAACCCGCTCACCGTCGGCTGGATGCTCGAGCGCCCGATGTGCTGCGGCAACTGCGGGATCGAGTTGCCGCCCGTCGAGCGGAAGCTCTCGCGGTTGAACCACGCGACGGCGACGACGACGGCGGCGACCGCGACCATGATCAGGATCGGGCGAACGGCTGCCCGGGAGTGACCCGGCGGACGCGGTCGGGCGGCCGTGCGGGTGCGAGTCGTCAGCCGGGTGCGCGAGCCGGCGGCCGCGGGCTGCGCGACCGGGCCCACCCGCGTCGTCATCCTCGGGTACATCGCCGACCGCACCGCCGGCGACGCGCTGTCGAGAGCGTTGGACAGCTGCAACGCGCGGCTGTGATCGTGCGAGCGGGCAGCGGAGGACATCTGTTCCTCATAGACGCGACGCAGCCGGTCTATGTCGACGTCCTCGCCGAGGCCGAGCAGGCGGTAGAGCTCGTGCGACACGCGCCCGCCACCTCCCCCTTGTCGGCAAGCGCCTCACCTTCAGATACCGGCGGTCGCTTGTCAAGCGCCGGGAAGCGCACGGCACGCCCGAGAGGTTCTTCGCTAGGCGGGAAGTGCGGCGAAGAGCCGCCATCGGTCGGGGAGACCCTTCAGCTCGTGCTCGCCGCGCTCGCTGAACGCGATCCCGGAGCCGGCGACGAGATCCTTCACCGTGCTCGATACGAGCACCTCGTGGGTGCCGGCCAGCGCGCCGACGCGCGCGGCGATGTGGACCGCGATCCCGCCGACGTCATCGTCGTCGAGCACCTCCACCTCACCGGTGTGCAGTCCGACGCGCACGTCCAGCCCGAGCGACCGGACGGAGTCCGTCAACGCCAGGCCACAGCGGATCGCCCGCGCCGGACCGTCGAAGGTGGCCATGACGCCGTCGCCCAGGCTCTTCACCTCGCGGCCGCGATGGCGGGCCAGCTCGCGCCGGACGAGCACGCTGTGCGCCTCGAGCAGCTCGCGCCACGCCCGGTCGCCCAGCTCGGTGGCGCGCGTCGTCGAGCCGACGATGTCGGTGAACATGACCGTCGCGAGGATCCGGTCGACCTCGCCGCCGCGCCGCACGCCGGTGAGGAACTCCTCGACCTCGTCGACCAGCCCGTCGATGTCGCCCGCGTAGATCGCGTGATCGATGCCGGGCAGCTCGACGTAGCGCGCGCCGGGGATCTGACCGGCCATCCACTCCGAGTTGCGCCGGTTCACGGCGCGGTCACCGCGCCGGTGCAGCACGAGGGTCGGGACGTGCACGTCGGGCAGGATCGCCCGCACGTCCACATCGAGGAACATTTCGAACAACTTCTCCAGCATCGCCGGGGTGGCGCCGTAGCGCTGCAGCCGCGCCCACATCCGGCGGGCCTCGGGCAGGTCGGCGATGCTCGGCGCCATGATCTCGACCATCGCGCCGTCGTTGATGTAGGGCGCCATCTGCCGCGACGACTCGATGAGCGCGTCGGCCGGCGTGGCCCAGGGGTAGTCCTCGGCCCAGGTCGTGCGGGCCATTCCGCCGTAGAGGACGAGCGCCTTCACCCGCTCGGGGTGGGCGGCCGCGAACAGGATTGACATCGGGACGCCTTCGGAGACGCCGATGATCACCGCCTGCTCGGAGCCGGCCGCGTCCATGACGGCGCGCACGTCGTCCACCCGCTCCTCGAGCGTCGGCGCGCCCATGACCGGGTCGGACATGCCCGAGCCGCGCTTGTCGAAGGTGATCAGCCGGGCGAACGACGCGAGCCGCTGGATCATGTGGACGGCGGGCGGCACCTCCCAGATGAGTTCGACATGGGAGACGAAGCCCGGCACGACCACGACGTCGAACGGCCCGTCACCGGTGACCTTGTAGGCAATCGAGACGTCGTCGGCAGTGCGGGTGAACTGCGTCTCGGGCTGCGGGATCATCGTGCTCCTCTCGCGGAACGGGCCGAGAACCTCGCCATCGAGGCGTTCTGCTCGGCGATCCGGCGAATGTTCAGCAGTACCGGTTCCAGCAGCAGCACCCCGATGATGGCGTGTTCGACGGCGCTGTCCCGGTCGACGTTGTCCAGCTGGTCCAACTCGACCTCCGCGACGTCGGTCATCGCCTGCGCGTAGGCGTCCAGCAGATCCACCCCGACCGGGAAGCCGAGGCCGGCGATGGCGTCGAGCGACTGCGCGAGCGCCGCCCGGAGCCGGTTGCCTGGCGCCATCGCCCAGCTGCGCCGCGCCAGCAACGCGTCGACGGTGGCCAGCGACCCGTCGGTCGGCTCCGGGCCGTCAGCTGCCGTCAGCTCCCGATGCGCGGCGCCGATGGCGGTGTGCCGTGAATCCGCGGTCTCGACGGCACCCAGCACCGCGCGAACCACGTCCAGCCGCAGCTGCGCGACGTCGACGAGCGCCCGGATCAGCCGCAGCCGGCGCAGGTGTTGCTCGCCGTAGCGGGCGCGGGTCGCGCCGACCGCCGCGCCCGGCGGCAACAGCCCCTCGCGCAGGTAGTACTTGATCGTCGCGACGGGCAGTCCGCTGCGTTCGGAGAGTTCGGCCATCCACACGGTAATCATCTTGACTGTTGGATAGTGCGGGTGTCCAATGTTGGATAGTCTAACTATCCAAAGTGGAGTCTCCGTGAACCGTCGATCGCGAGCGCTGTTCGCCGTCTGTGCCGCTGCGTTCCTGGCCTTTCTCGACACGACGATCGTCAACGTCAGCTTCCCGAACATCGCGGCCCACTTCCCGCAGGCCAGCCGGTCGGATCTGTCGTGGGTGCTCGACGCCTACTTCATCGTCATCGCCGCGTTCCTCGTCCCGGCCGGCCAGCTCGCCGACCGGGTGGGCCGCAAACGGGTCTTCTTGTTCTCGATCAACGCCTTCGTCGGCACGTCGCTGGTCTGCGCCCTGGCGCCGACCTGGCAGGTCCTCGTGGCCGCACGCGTGCTTCAGGGCATCGCCGCCGCCGTGATCGCGCCGGTGTCGATGGCACTGCTGCTGCCCGAGTTCCCGGCCGAGCGCCGCTCGCAGGGCGTCGGCATCTGGGGCGCGGCCGCCGCGCTCGCCGCTGCGTCGGGGCCGGTGCTTGGCGGCCTGCTCGTCGAGGCGGCGGACTGGCGGCTGATCTTTCTCGTCAACCTGCCCGTCGGGTTGCTCATCGTGCTGGTCGGCCGCGGCGCCCTCATCGAGAGCCGGGACGAACACGCCGCCGAGGCGGGCCTGCCGGACCTGATCGGTGCCGGCGCCGCGGTGGTCGGGCTGGGCGCGCTGGCGATGGCCATCGTCGAGGGCCAGTCGTGGGGCTGGGGGAGCCCCCGGATCGTCGGCACCTTCTTCGTGGCGGCAGTGCTGGTCGGCGTTCTGGTCCGCCGTTGTCTCACCCATCCGAACCCGGTCGTCGACCCGGCGCTGCTGCGGGTCCCGAGCTTCCGCTGGGGCAGCCTCGGAACGTTCCTGTTCTCCGTCGCCTTCTTCTCGATGATTCTCGGCAACATCCTGTTCCTGACCGGGGTGTGGCACTACTCGATTCTCGAGGCCGGGCTCGCGGTCGCGCCCGGCCCGCTGGCGAGCACTATCGTCGCGGCGCCGGCCGGCCGGCTCGCCGACCGGTTCGGCCACCGGGTGCTGATCGTCCCGGGCACGCTGTTCTACTCGGTCGGGCTGCTCGTGCTGCGCACGACCGGCGCGCAGCCGGACTACGTCGGCACCTGGCTGCCCGGCCAGGTGCTCGTCGGGATCGGCATCGGCTTGGCGTTCCCGACCTTCGGCGCCGCGGCGGTGCAGCACGTCCGTCCGGACCGGTTCGGCTCGGCCAGCGCCGTCACCTCGGCCTTCCGTCAGTTCGGTGCCGTCGTCGGGACGGCGACCGTCATCGCGATCATCGGCAACCCGACGACGCTGGCGCAGGCGCTCGACGTCTCCGATGAGGCGTATGCGTTCGGGGTGGTGGCCGGGCTGCTGTCCGGAGTCGCCGCCCTGGCGCTGCGCCCGACCCGCCCGGTGGGACAACGAAATGACGGGGCGGAGCGCGAAATGATCGACGCGCCCGCGAGGTAGAACAAATTCCAGTTTCAACGAGCGCGCCCGGCTTCGGTGTGTTCGACTGTCTCGGCCCTTAACCAAAACGGGAGCCGGAGCCAGGTTTGTCGATGCACCGCCGCGGTTGGCCGACCACGATATTCGTCCTTGCCGTGACCGCTCTGCTGGCCGGCATCCCGCCGGCCGGGGCGATCACCGCGAAAGCCTCGACCACCTCGTGCGGCGGCAAACGGCTGGCGAAACCCGGCGGCGGTGCCTGGGTGTGCACCTTCGACGACGAGTTCAGCCTCGCCAAGCTGGACGGGACCAAGTGGTGGGTCCCGACCACGGCAGCGACCGGGTTCGGAGCCGGCCAGTCGTGCTTCCTCGCCAGCCTGAACAACATCGCCGTGCGCTCGGGCATGTTGAACCTGACCGTGCGGCGCGAGGCGGCGCCGCTCACGTGCACCACGCCGTCGGGGAGCTTCGTCACGCCGTACACGAGCGGCACCGTCAACACGCTCGGCCGATTCAGCCAGATCTACGGCCGGTTCGAGATCCGCGCGAAGTTCCCGGCCTCGACCGTGGCCGGGCTGCAGTCGTCGCTGTGGCTGTGGCCGACGACGTACAAGTACGGGGCCTGGCCGACGAACGGCGAGATCGACATCGCCGAGGCGTTCAGCCTGTATCCGGACCGGGTGATCCCGTACGTCCACTACACCCCGTTGGCTTCGGACCCGAACGTGACGAACAACTACTGCCTGATCAACCCCGCCCAGTTCCACACCTACGTCGCCACGTGGACCAGCTCGTCGATCACCATCACCTTCGACGGCCGCACCTGTATCGCCGATGCGTGGAACCCGGCGCCGCCGCTGACCAGGCCGCAGCCGTTCGACCAGCCGTTCATCGTGGCGCTCACCCAGGCGCTCGGCGTCCAGGCCAACGCCGTCACCGCAGCGACGCCACTACCGGCCACCACGCTGATCGATTACGTCCGGGTCTGGTCCTAGCCGCGTCGCGACCCGGGAGGTTGGTGACGGCACCGCGCCCGCCCTCCTGACGGCGACCAAACCCGGCTAGTGGTCGACCCGGTAGAGCGTGAACCGCCGACCGGACGCGTCGCGATAGCGGGCGACAATGCCGCCCCTTCGCAACGCCGCAAGAGTCCGCGGGCTGAGCGGCCGGCCCAGCACGTACGGGTAGGCAAGATCGCCGGACCGGAGGTAGACCGCGACGTCGCGCTGCCACTGCGGGTTGTCGGTGTAGGACACCCGCTTTCCGTCAACCTCGGTGAGCAAGGAGCGCCCGAGCACGTCGACCGGTTCCGGGCAGCCGTGCCCCAGGTCCTCATCCAGCACGTCGAGCGCGATCAACCCGGCCGGCGTGTCCGACGTGACGCAGCGCGCCTGCTGCGCCGCGGCTGCCAGTCGGTCCGGACCCCACGCTCGGGTCGCCGGGAAGTCGCCGGCCACCAGCACCGCGAGCGTCACCGTTCCGGCCCCGAGCACGGGGACCCACTGGGCGAGCCGGAGTCGCGCCGGCAACGCGGTCGCGGCCGCTGCCGCGCACACAGCGACGGGTCCGGCGGCGAAGTCGGGGTACTGCTGAAACCACGCCGGGGCGAGCAGCAGGGTGCCGACTGCGGCGACCGCCATGATCACGACCAGCCGCGCCGGCCGCACCCGCCAGGCCAGCACCAGCAGGGCGATGAGCAGGGCCGTCGCCGCCGCGGCGCCGATGACCACCGCCGGCGCGGTATCCGGCGGTGGCCAGGCCCCCGTCGTCAGGTCCGCCAGGCGCAACCCGACGGGCCGGCCGGCGGTGTCTCGCCCGAGCTGCGCGCTCACCACCATCGTCCACATCTCGCCGCGGCTGGCGATCAGGAACGGGACGTCGATCAGGACGCCGGCGGCGAGCGCGCCGGCGGCCACGTGCGCGGCGCGGGCACGACGGCCGGGCGCCGCCAACAGCCAACCGACGGCAACCGCCAGAGGTACGACGAACCAGATCTTCACGCTCGCCGCGACGCCGAGCAGCGCACCCGCCGTCAGCAGCAGTCGGCCGGCACGCGGGCGGTCGAGAGTGCTAACGAGCAGCAGCAGCCCGAGCAGCAGGAAAAAGTTGCCCAGCGGCTCGAGCCGCGCCGAGTATTCGGCGCCCGCTGCTGTGAACCAGACCGCGTACAGCAATCCGCCGGCGAGTGCCGCGCTGCGGCGCAGTCCGAGGCGGCGGGCGATCAGCACGACGAGGACCGCATCGAGCGCGCCGATCACCCCGAACGAGACGTTGCCGACGACGTAGCCGATGTGGTCGCTGGTCCAGTGCCCGAGCAGCGCCGCCGGCAGCAGCGCCAGCATGACGACCGGGGGGTGCAGCAGGGTGAAATCGGCGTAGGGCGTGCGGCCGTGCAGCAACGACGCCGAAGCGGCGTAGTAGACGCTCTGGTCATACCCGTACGAAGCGTCGAAGCCGGCCGAGCGGGCCACGACGAGTGCCCGGGTCATCACCGCAACCGCGAACACCAGCAGTTCCGGCAGGTACCCGCGTAGCCGCACCCGTGGATGCTATGTGCAGGGGCCGAGCGCTGGTGGCAGTGCGTCAGCGTCCGTACACGACGCAATGGGTGGGGTCGAGCACGTCCCAGAGGATGCACCGCTTCGTCGGGCTCGGCGTCGGCGTCGGAGTGGGCGTCGGCGTGTCCGACGTGGGCGGCGGCGGCGTCGAGCTGTGCGTCGGCGTCGGGTGCGCCGTCGTGTGCGTCGGGGTCGGGCGCGGCGAAGACGGCGGCCGGCTGGACGACGTGTTTCCGGCTGGCGCGGACGACGCGGTGGTCGACACGCCGACGACGGGGGCCGGCGGGGTGTACACCGGCGGGTCGACCGGGCCACCGGCGATCGGCTGACCGGCCGGGGTCGAGTCGGACGGCGAGGTCGAGTCGGACGGCGAGGTCGAGTCGGTCGGTGCGGCCGACGAACTGACGACAGAGCCGCTGCTGGTCACCGTGGCGGGGTTCTCCACCAGGCTCGGGTGATAGGCCGGGTCGCCGAGGCGGGTCGCGCTGACCATGACCCCGAGGACCAGGATGCCGACGCCCACCAGGCCGACGCTGAGTACCAACATGGCCCGCCCGCGCACGAGCGCGATCAGACCGGCCGTCAGGGCGGCCCCGGTGCGGCTCGCCGCGGCGCGGTGCCGGGTCGGTGGCGTGCTTTCCTCGCCCTCGTCCAGCCCGTAGTACATGGCGTAGAAGTTCGAATACGGGTCGTCACGACGGCCGCGACGCCGCTTCGGGCGCGGTTCGTTGCCGTCACTCATCACAGTTCTCCGCATTGCTGACCAAGGGTTACATATCACCAACGCCCGAACCGCCTCGAGGATTCGTCCCGGCGATAGAGTCCGGGACATGGCGGGGGCCGGAAACCGGCTGCGGTGATCGCGGCGAACACGTTGCTCGGCCGCGAGGGCCTCGCCCGGGTGCTGGCCGACACAAGGGGTTCGTCGAGACCAACCTGCGGCAGCTGATGCCGAAGGTGCATTACCCGTTCCGCGGCAAGGACGACCTCAAGTACGGCTGAAGGCGCCCGCGGTGTCGTTAGCGCCCGGCAGCTTCGCGCGATTCGCGAGGAGCTCCCGGGCGCGCGATCATCCCTGGGTGCGATTCCTTCCTGCCTCGCTGCTCGCCCTGGCTGCGGCGTCGACCTTGCTCATGTCGGCGGCCGGCGCCGCCGTCCGGCCGATCCCGCAGGGGCCGGCGTTCGCGCCCGCATTCGTCGGGGCACCGGCCGCCGCGGCGCCGGTCACCGGCGTGCCGGCGGTGCCGCAGAATCCGTATCTCGCGCCCAACGGCGACTCCGGCATACATGACGACGGCTGGCAGACCAACACCTATGACCGGCCAGGCCCGCTCGGCGTCCGCCCGCGCACGATCTCCAACTTCCTGCTCGCCGACTGCGGATCCATCGCCTTCGACTCGGCCGGGCGGATCGTCGCCACCTGCATCGGGGCCGGGGCCGCGCTCTACCTGATAGACCCGCGCACGCTCGACGTGCTGGCCCGCTACCGGCTGCCCGGGCGCACGCTCGCGAGCGTCATCGACAACCCGAACATCTTCCAGGGCTTCAGCGGCGGCGGGTATTTCTACCTCGACAACGCCGACCGCGCGGTGATCGGTACGAGCACCGGCCACGTGCTCGTCGTCGCCGACACCGCAACGGGCTTCCGCCTGGTCCGCGACTACGACCTGACCGGTGTCCTCGGCCAGGGCGAGACGCTGAACTCCGCGCTGCCGGACAGCGACGGCCTGCTCTGGTTCGTCGCCAAGCAGAACGGCGTGGTCGGCACGCTGAACCTCGCCACCGGCGCCGCCCGGGTGGTCCGGCTCGGCAGCGGCGCCACCGGCGAGATCGAGAACTCGTTCGCAGTCGGCATGGACGGCGACGTCTACATCGCGACCAACCGTCAGCTGTACCGGTTCGACGCCGCTGCCGACGGCACACCAGCGATCACCTGGCACGCCGGCTACCCCAACTCGGGCAGGAAGAAGCCCGGCCAGGTGGACGACGGCACCGGCACGACGCCGGCGATCCTGCCCGGCGGTTACGTCGCGATCACCGACAACGCCGACCCGATGGACGTTGTCGTCTACCGAACCGCCCCGGACGCGGGGGAGCGCCAGGTGTGCGCGGTTCCGGTGTTCGCGAAGGGCGCCAGCGCGACGGAGAACT
>JAVHVB010000188.1:0-8737 GCA_032160775.1 Pseudonocardiales bacterium
GGACGGCGGCTCGGCATGCCGCACCTTCTGGTTTATGCGCACCGGTGGTTCAGCCGAGGATCAGCCGGGCGACGTCGTCCACCGCGGTGCGGGAGCCGGCGATGTGCCAGCGGTGCCCGTGTGCCTCGACGACCTCGGCGGCCCCGCCCGCCCCGCTGACCAGCGCGGCGCCGGGGAGCCAGTCCCAGGGCAGCGAGTCGATGTTCAGCGCCACGCCGAGCCGGCCGGCGGCCACCGACGCCATCTCGACCGAGCCGGAGCCCAGCATCCGCACCGTCGCGGCGCCGTTGATGGCGCGCAGCAAGGGACGGCGCAGGGTGTCGTCCGGGAGCGTGGTCGGGTGCAGATAGGTGACGATCGAGACGTCCGTCAGCGGCCGCTCGGCCAGCGGTTCGAGTGGGACGCCGTTGCAGGTGGTCGGCAGGCCGGGGCCGCCGGCAAACAGCTCGCCCGCGGCCGGGTGGTAGACCGCGCCCAGTACTTCGTCCAGGGCGATGGCGGCGCACCAGACCGAGAGGCCGGACAGGAAGTTGTAGGTGCCGTCGACCGGGTCGACGTACCAGGTCCGGCCGTGTCCTGCGTCAGACGTGCCCTCTTCGCCGACGATCGCGTCGTCCGGCCGCTCGTCGCGCAGCCGGGCGACGACGAGTTCCTCGGCCGCGTGGTCGGCGGCCGACACGACGTCCGAGATCGAGGTCTTGTGCGCGACGGTCAGCCCGTCGGCGAGCATCCGGGCGGCGAGCTCGCCTGCGCCCCGGACCAGCTCGACGGCGAGCGCGAGGTCGTCCACGCCCGCGACCGTATCCAACGCGAGCGTCCCACCGGGAAATCGGCTGGAACGTAACCGGGCCGGGGGTCGGGCGTTGTTACTGAAAAGTAACCTTCCCCCGGAGGAACCATGTCCCGGTCGCGCCTCGCCGCCCTGCTGAGCGCCCCCGTCCTCGCCGCGACTGCCGTGGTCGCCGCTACCGCCGGCACCGCCGCGGCCGCCGACGCTTTCACCGTCCAGACGCTGCACTTCGCCGTGCACATCGGCCCGAACGGCGACCAGGACTGCGACGTCGTCGGCGATCTCTACACGCCGAACGCCGCGTCGTCGACCAGCCGGGTGCCGGCCATCCTCACAACCAACGGCTTCGGTGGCTCGAAGGACGACCAGGCCGGCATCGGCCGCGCCTTCGCCAACCGCGGCTACGAGGTGCTGTCCTACTCCGGTCTCGGCTTCGGCGGGTCGGGTTGCAAGATCACGCTGGACGACCCCGACTGGGACGGCAAGGCCGGCTCGCAGCTGGTCAGCTACCTCGGTGGCGCGCCCGGCATCGCGTTCACCGACGCTGCCCACACGACGCCCGCGCCGCAGCTCGACGTGGTCGTGCACGATGCGCACGACCACCAGAACCACGCCCAGCCCTACGACCCGCGGGTCGGCATGGTCGGCGGCTCCTACGGCGGCGAGATCCAGTTCGCGGTCGCGTCGGTGGACCCGCGGATGGACACCATCGTCCCGCTCATCACCTGGAACGACCTGAACTACTCCCTCGACCCGAACAACACCGCGCAGACCGTCGGCGTCAGCAGTTCGACGCCGGGCGCGATCAAGCTCGCGTGGGGCCTCGGGTTCTCCGCACTCGGCGTGGCGGACGGGCTGGAGAACGCGCAGGGCGACCCGACCCGCCTCTACGCCTGCCCGAACTTCGCCGACTGGGTCTGCCCTGCGCTGGTCACCGCCGGCACCACGGGGTACTTCCAGCCCGCCGCGCAGGCCGCGGCGCGGCACGCTTCGGTCGCCTCGTACATGAGCCGGATCAAGGTCCCGGTGCTGCTCATGCAGGGCGAGAACGACACGCTGTTCAACCTCAACGAGGCTGCGGCCACCTACAAGGCGCTCAAGGCGCAGGGCACGCCGGTCAAGATGGTGTGGCACTCGTGGGGCCACTCCGGCTCGACGCCGGCCCCTGGCGAGCTGAACCTGTCGAGTCCGGACCCGGCCACCCAGTACGAGACCGCCCGGGTCGCCGACTGGTTCGACCACTACCTCAAGAACACGACGGCGAGCACCGGCCCGAACTTCGCCTACTTCCGCGACTGGATCACCTACTCCGGCATCGCGACGCCGGCGTTCGCGACGTCCAATGCGTTCCCGGTCGGTGCGAACAAGAAGTTCTACCTCTCCGGTTCCGGGCAGCTCGTCAGCAACCCGCTGGTCGTGAAGGCCGGCTCGCAGACCTTCCTCACCCCGCCGTTCGGCGCGCCGAGCAGCATCAACCCGATGGATGTGGTCGGCGGCTACACGGGCCAGGTGCCGCAGGGCGACCTGCCCGGCACGTACGCGTCCTACACGACGGCGCCGCTCACCACGCCGGTGAAGGTGGCCGGCATCCCGCTCGTCACGGTGAAGGTGCAGGCGCCCAGTGCCCTCGCCACGCAGGGGGTCGGCCCAGCCGGGCAGCTCGTGCTGTTCGTCAAGATCGAGGACGTCGCCGCCGACGGCACCGCGTCGCTCATCCACGGCCTCGAGGCGCCGATCCGCGTCCCGGACGTCAGCAAGCCGATCACCCTGACGCTGCCGGGCATCGTGCACCAGTTCGCCACCGGGCACAGCATCCGGCTGGTCATCGCGGGCGGGTCGGACAACTACCGCGGCGGACTCGTCGCGGCGCCGGTGACGATTGTGGCGGGTACCGCGCAGGCGATCGTCCTGCCGACCGTCACCTGATGACTTGTCCCGGCTTCGCCCGCGCAGGACCGGGCGAAGCCGGGACAACGGCACTGAGGTGAAGGCGGCGTAGCGTCGGTGGGGTGGCAGAGCGTCCTCGGGTCGGGCACATCCAGTTCCTGAACTGCCTGCCCATCTACTGGGGCCTGGTGCGCGCCGGCACGCTGCTCGACGTCGAGCTCACCAAGGACACCCCGGACCGGCTCAACGACCTGCTCGTCGCGGGGGACCTCGACATCGGCCCGATCTCGGTCGTCGAGTACCTGCGCAACGCGGCCGACCTCGTGTTGCTGCCGGACATCGCCATCGGTTCGGACGGGCCGGTGCTCTCGGTCAACCTGGTGTCCCAGGTGCCGCTTCCCGAGTTGCGCCGCGTCGCCCTCGGCTCGACGTCGCGCACCTCCGTGCTGCTCGCCAGGATGTGGCTGGAGCAGGTGCACGGGGTGCGGCCGGACTACTTCAGTTGCCCACCCGACCTGACCACGATGCTGCTCGAGGCCGACGCCGCGGTGCTCATCGGCGACGCTGCCTTGCGCGCCACCTACGACGGCCCGCGCCGCGGCCTGGACGTGCACGACCTCGGCCAGGCGTGGCGCGACTGGACCGGACTGCCGATGGTGTTCGCGGTGTGGGCTGCCCGCCGCTCCTACGCGCAGGCGAACCCGGGCCTGGTGAAGGACGTCCACACCGCGTTCCTGCGCAGCCGCGACGACGCGCTCGCGCATGTCGACGATGTCGCCGCGACCGCAGCGCGCTGGGAGGTCTTCGACCCGGACACGCTCGCGACCTACTTCCGCACGCTCGACTTCTCCCTCGGTGAGCGGCAGCTGGCCGGGCTGCGCGAGTTCGCCCGGCGGGCCGGCATCGAGGCGGAACCCGTCTTCGCCGACGTCTGACCGCCCATTCCACGCGAGTGGGCTACCGCAGCGTGAGTGGGCGACTGCAGCAGCCCACTCGCGCTCTCGTAGCCCACTCGTGCGGTTACTTCAGGCCAGGGTGGTTGCGGGCCAGGATCGGCAGCAGCAGGGACCGCGGCGTCACCTGCGCGAACGTCGCAGCCACCCGGTTCGCCACGCCGGGGATGACCACTAGCCGGCCGCGCGCCATGCCGTCGACCGCCGCCTTCGCGACCGCTTCGGCCGACACCCACATGAACGAGGGCAGCGCGTTCTCCGCGTCCTCCTTCGCGAAACCGGCGGCCTCGCCGAAGCCGGTGTCCACCGGGCCGGGGCACAGCGCGGTGGCGGTGACGCCGGAGCCGCGTAGTTCGGCCGCCAGGCTCTGCGTGTAGGAAAGAACGAACGCCTTGCCGGCGCCGTACCCGGCCTGGCCGGGCAGTGGCTGGAAGGCAGCGGTCGACGCGACGTTGAGGACCGCGCCGCGGCCGCGGTCGATCATGCCGGGCAGGAACCGGCTGGTGAGGTCGGCTACCGCGACGACGTCCACCTCGATCATGTTCATCTCGGCTTCCGGGTCGGACAGCGCGACCGGGCCGAGTGTCGACAGGCCGGCGTTGTTGACGAGGATGTTCGGCGTCAGCCCCATCCCGTCGATCTGGTCGAGCAGCCCTGCGCGGGTGGGCCGGTCGCTGAGGTCGGCGGCGAGCACGTGTGCGCCCTCGCCCAGCTCGTCGGCTATCGCGTTGAGCTTGTCGGTCGATCGCGCGACGAGCACGACCTGCTGGCCGCGCTTGTGCAGTTCGCGGGCGATCTCGGTGCCGATGCCGGACGAGGCGCCGGTGACGACGGCGGCGCGGTCCGGTCCGGGGTCGGGCAGGCTCATGCCCCCGAGCCTAGGCGTCACCAGCGCCGGTCCCTAGTTGATCAACAGCGCCGAAACCGGCCCCGGACACCGATCCGCGGCTGTTATCGGCGCGCTCCGCGCGGCGGGCCCTGGTATCTGGGCGGCCCGTCTGATACTCCTGTGGTCAAAGCCGGATGATCGGAGTCTCCTGATGCGTCGTCTCATCACCCTTGCCGCGATAGCGGCAGCAACGCTCGGCGTCGCGGTCACCGTCGACTCGACCAGTGCCGGCGCTGCGCGCGGCGACGCGCCGACCCAGATCACGATCGTCCGGCCCGTGAACGGCGCCGGGTACGCGCGCACCGGCTTCACGGTGCGCGCCGAACCGACCGGCGGCGTCGATTGCAGCTTCGCCGACCCGTCGCCCGCCGCGGTGAGCCCCAACATCGAGTGGTGCAGCCCGTCCGCCGCCTACGCGGTCGCGTGCTGGAACGCCCATGCAGCGGGCAAGGTTCTGTGCATGCGCAACCCGCGCGCCCGCAAGCTCGTGCGCATCCCGCGGCTCGGGGGGTTCGCGCCGACCGGGCTCGCCCCGCAACGCGAGCGCGCGCCGCTCTCGATGGTGCTCGGGAACAGCGACTCCTGCTCGATCCGGGACGGCGGCACCGGGGCGATCCGGATCGATCACCCGCAGTGGATCGCGACCTACTACTGCGACAGCGGCAAGATCATCTGGATGCGCCCGGGCGACCACCACCTCGGCATCTTCGAGCGGTTCCCGACCTGGAGCGTGGTCGTCGCGGGCGCCTCCGGGCCTATCTCCGCCCGGCACGTCGCGCGGGCGTGGTTCGTCGGCACTTACACCGGCGGCTGACTCCCGGCTCGCCAGGACCACTACCCGCTCAGCGCCGACCCGGCGAGGTGGAGCGAGTATTCGTCGCGGGTCGGGACAGCCTGGTGACGTTCGGCCAGCCACACGCGGAAAGCCCGTCGTGCAGGAACCTCTTCTCGACGGCATTGACCGTGAGCTGCCAGCGCCACTTCACCGCGACCCACCAGGCGAGGTAGGTGCAGCGGAACGAGACCCGGTCGGGCAGCCAGTCCTGCGGCTCCCGCTCGCCCTTCGACCGGTTGCTGTGGGCTGTGACGGCGATCAGGTCCGGGCCGTAGCCGAGGTCGTTCGCGTAGCGCGTCCGGGTGTCGGTGTTCCAGCGCCAGGCGCCCGACTGCCACGTTTCGGCAAGTGGCACGAGATGGTCGATGTCGAAGGTCGACGGGTCGGACGTGCGCACCGCGTCGTACTTCGAGAACCACCGGCCGGAGACGATCGAGCACGGCGGGTCGACGACCACGCGGATCGCCTCGGCGATCAGCACCTCTTCGCGCGTGTCGCAGCCGTCGTGGTCGGCGTCGATCCACGACGGGAACAGGTCGCGGTCGTAGCCGGCCGGATGCTCGGCCGCAACCGCGAGCTGGCGCAGCAGAGCCCGGCTCGAGATCGTCCGGGCCAGCGCGGACGGCGCCAGCGCCACCGCGAACGTGCTGAGCAGGAGCGCGAGCGCAGCCGCGACCGCCGTCTGCTTGATCGCCAAGTTCCCCTCCGGTTCGCGTGCCGAGCCAGCCGAGCGTAATTGGCTGTTGTCACGGCCGCTCCCGCACGTAACGTGCAAAGAGTGAGTACGACCCTTACGCGCTCTCTCCCGACGGCCCGCTCCGGCGCGCTGATCGCCTGGTCGGCGCTGGTGGTCGTGTGGATCGTCTGGGGTTCGACGTACCTGGCGATCCGGGTTGGCGTACGCACCATGCCGCCGTTCACCATGGCCGCGATCCGGTACGTGCTCGCCGGCCTGATCCTGCTGCCGATCGGCCTGCTTTCCGGCACTCCGGAGCAGCGGATCACCGACCGCCCGGGCCGCCGGCAGTGGGCCGCGATGCTGCTGCTGGGTGCCATGCTGCCCGCTGCGGGCAATGGCGTCGTGAGCTGGGCCGAGTTGCGGCTGCCGTCCGGGATCGCGGCGTTGCTCGTCGGCACCGTGCCGCTCTGGATGGTGCTCGCCGACGCGGTGGTGCGACGGCGGATGCCGGATGTCATGCGCTGGCTCGCGCTCGCGATCGGAATCGTCGGAGTCGCGGTGCTCAGTGGCGGCGGTGGCAGCGACTTCCCGATCTGGTCGGCGGTCGCGGTGCTGTTCGCCGCGATGAGCTGGGGGACGGGCTCGGTGTTGCAGGGCCTGCTGCCAGTACCCGCGCGGCCGCTGCTGCTGGCCGCCATGGAGATGCTCTGCGGCGGCGTCGTGTGCGCGGTGGTCGCGGCCGTGCGCAGCGAGCTGACCTTCGACGCGTCCGCGGTCACGGGGGAGTCGTGGTGGGCGCTGGTCTACCTGATCATCCCGGGGACGCTGCTGGCGATGACCTGCTACGTCTTCGCGCTCGGCCGGCTGCCCGCCACGACGGTGTCGAGCTATGCCTTCGTGAACCCGGTGGTGGCGGTGCTGCTCGGCACGCTGATCCTGGACGAACGGCTGTCCGCTCGGCAGGTCGTCGGCGCGGTGATCGTCGTGCTCGCGGTGGCCGGTCTGCTCACGGCGCCACGCCGACGCCGCGAAGCAGCACCATGACGCCCGAGTCGTCGTCGCCGGCCAAGCTGCGGTTGGAAACGGCGGGCGTGCAGCCGTCAAGGATTTGCACCACGACGTCCGGGCCGATCGCGTAGCCGAATCGCAAGGTGTAGACCGTCGGCATGCCGCCCGCCGCTTGGGCACACGCGTACGCGCCGACATCGGGCTTGGTCGGGAGTCGGTTGAGTGCCGCTGCGAACGGCGCCGCATCGAAGTCGGCATCGAGTTGGACATGGTCCGCGCAGATCGCGAGGGTCGTGGGCGTCGCAGGGACGAACGTTCGGTCCTGGCCCAGCCGACCGGAGTCCTGGACGCACGGATCCGGATGTGCCGGCCGGCCTGCCGTCGGGTTCCACGTCCCGGTCGAGTACGCGGTGTCGGCGAACGCCGAGAGGTTCGTCATCGTACGGAAGTCGCCGTTCGAGGCACCGACGCAGTCACCGCCCGGAGCGGATACCCACACTCTCCCGTCCGGGTAACTCAGCCCGATCAAGTAGTTGCGACCGTTGGTCCCCCCGAGGTCCGTCGCGCATGGGAACGAGCTAGCGTCGCCACCGGGCAGCCAGGTCAACGTTTGGGTGACCTGGGCGAGGTTGCCGTCGACGACGCGGTCGCCGGTCAGCGCGCCGTCGCCGTCGTGCAGGTAGGCACACACCCGAACCGTGGTGGGCGTCTCGTCCGGGACCATTCGTGCGTTCCCGTCGACGCCCACCGGATCGCCCGGCACCCACGGGCCACCGGCGTCGGTGTCGTACTCGGCCGGGCAGTCGACCGACGTGCTCCCGGCCGCGCGCTGGTTCGACGAGTTCGATCGGTTCGCCGCGACAGCCACGACCCCGGCCATTATCGCGACGACGGCGGCGGCAGCGGCAATGGGCAACCAGGTGCCGCGAGGCCGCCGGGTCGGCAGCCGGTCCGGGAGATCAGCGGCGGTGGGCGCTTCGGGATCGTGGGTGCGCATGGTCTGCCGGAGTTCGTCCTCGAAGCTCATCGTTCGCTCACCTCGACCATCGACGCCGCCCGCACGGCGGCGAGGCCGCGCGCGGCGAGGCTGCGGACGGTCGCCTCCTTGGCGTCGATCAGCTCGGCGATCTGCGCGTCCGGCAGATCCTCGTAGTAGCGGAGGACCAGCACCGTCCGCTGCCGTAGCGGCAGTCCGCCTAGCGCGCGCCACAGTTCGTCGCGGTCGACAACCAAGCCCTCGAACGACTCTGCACTCGCCGCCGGCATGTCCGCGGTGATCAACTCGGTCGCCGCGCGCAGCCGTTGCCTGCGCAGGAACTCGTTGACGACAGCACGCCGCGCGTACGCGTGCGCGTTCTCCGGCGGCGGTAGCTCGCGCCGCCAAGCCCGGTAGATCCTCATCAACGCCTCCTGCACGACGTCCTCGGCAGCCGAGCGATCGTGGGTGAGCTGGAAGGCGAACCGGAGCAACCGGTCACCGGAGCCGGTGATCAGCTGTTCCAGCGCCTCGTCTGCGCTCACGACCCTCCTGCCTCTCCGATGCGGTGAGCCGGCGCCAGCGTTGCATCGAGGCTTGATTACCTGAGCAGGCTGCGCGTCCGCAGAGCGGGAAATCGTGCGAAGTCCCGATCCATCGTGATCAGCTCAGTCACCCCATGGTCGAGGCAGATCGCTGCGATTCGCGCATCGTGCACTC
>JAVHVB010000189.1:0-20118 GCA_032160775.1 Pseudonocardiales bacterium
CCTCGCCCGGGTGGCCTGGGCGCCGCGGGTCAACGTCTCGGCCCGCACCGGTCGTGCGGTGGACCGGCTCACGCCCGCCCTGCACATTGCGCTGGCCTCGTGGGACCGCCGTATCTCGACCGGTCAGCTCAACACCTGGCTGACCGAGGTCGTCGCCCGCACCCCGCCGCCGCCGCGCGGCGGCAAGGCGCCGCGGGTGCTGTTCGCCACGCAGGCGGACACCCGGCCGCCGCGATTCGTGCTGTTCACCACCGGCTTCCTCGAGGCCGGCTACCGCCGCTTCCTCGAGCGCCGGCTGCGCGAGGACTTCGACTTCACCGGCACGCCTATCGAAATCTCGGTGCGGGTCCGCGAAAAGCGCAAGCGTTGACCAAGTGGTGAGTTGCGCCCACATGCGGGAGGAAGTCACCACTTATGGGCTGCGCGATAGAGTTTGCTCGTCGCGGGACGTGGCGCAGCTTGGTAGCGCACTTGACTGGGGGTCAAGGGGTCGCAGGTTCAAATCCTGTCGTCCCGACAAGGCAATCGGCGGCCGGCGGGAGGTTGGATGACGCAGCCCTCGGCGCCGGAGACCGACCAAATCTGGACGATTCCCAATGCGCTGAGCGTCCTGCGGCTGCTCGGCGTGCCGGTGTTCCTCTGGCTGCTGCTCGGCCCGCACGAGGACGGCTGGGCGCTCGCGATCCTGGCCGTCTCCGGCTTCACCGACTGGCTCGACGGGGTGCTCGCCCGCAAGCTGAACCAGATGAGCCGCGTCGGCGCGCTGCTGGACCCGCTGGCCGACCGGCTCTACATCCTGGCAACGCTCGTCGGCCTCGTGTTGCGGCACGTCATCCCGTGGTGGCTCGCCGTGGTCATCGTCGGCCGTGACGTCGTCGTCGGTCTCGCGCTGCCGCTGCTGCGCAGGGCCGGCTACGGCCCGCCCGAGGTGCACTACCTGGGCAAGGCGGCGACCTTCTGCCTGCTCTACGCATTCCCGCTGTTGCTGATCGGCACGTACTCCGGAACCGTCCCCGACATTGCACGACCCACCGCCTGGGCGTTCACCATCTGGGGCACCGCGCTGTACCTCTGGTCCGGCATCGTCTACCTGATCCAGATCCGCGGCCTGCTGCGCAACCCCGTCGCGCGACCGGCGACATGACCCAGCCTGCGAGCGGCAAGCGGCGTCCGGATTCGGTGCAGCAGCTCGTCGGCTTCGTCAACGGCCACCTCGACCCCGGCTACGCAGCCGCCGCAGCACGGCGCGAGCCGGGCGGCAAACGACGCTGGTACGACAGCGCCGCAGTCGTGATCGGCGCCGGGCTCGTGGGTTTCGTACTCGTGGTTGCGTACGTCTCGACGCACCGGGACGCGCCGAAGGCCGCGCAGGTGCACGACAGCCTGGTCGACCGGGTGCGCAGCGCGCAGCAGACCGTGGACGGGCTGGGCGGCCGCGTCAACGACCTGCAAAAGGCACTCGAACGGGCCCAGGCCAGCGCTCTGCCGGCCGGCGATCTCGCCCGCGGCCTCGACCTCGCCCGGCTCCAGGCAGGGCTGACCGCTGCGGCCGGCCCGGGCGTGGTCGTCACGCTGAGCGAGCCGGCCGCGCCGACGGCGAGTCCCACGCCCGGGCGCGGCGGCACCACTCCGATCGGTGCGACCAATATCCTCACCGACCGTGATGTCCGCAGCGTCGTCAACGAACTCTGGCACGACGGCGCGGAGGCAATCGCGGTGAACGACGTCCGGCTCACGCCGACGAGTGCGATCCGGTTCGCCGGCGAGGCCGTGCTCGTCGACTTCCAGCCGATCACCTCCCCCTACCACGTCGCGGCGATCGGCGACGCCGATCTGCTCGCCACCAACTTCGCGCAGAGCTCCGTCGCCAGCCGCTACCAGACACTGACCGGCGTCGATGGCATCGGTTTCTCCTTCGCCGACGCCGAGCACGTCGCGCTGCCGGCCAGCGCACCGGTCCGCGTCCGGTACGCGACCGTGCCGCGGCACAAGCGAGGTCACCGGTGATCGCCGCCCTCGCCCTGGTCGCCGGGATCGTCCTCGGCCTGATCCTGCGACCCACCGTGCCGACCTGGCTGGAGCCGTACCTGCCGATCGCGGTGGTGGCCGCACTGGACGCGGTTTTCGGCGGGGTGCGCGCCCGGCTGGACGGAATCTTCGACGCCAAGGTCTTCGTCGTCTCGTTCATCTCGAATGTCACCGTCGCCGCGCTGATCGTCTTCCTGGGCGACAAGCTCGGCGTGGGCAGTCAGCTCTCGACAGCCGTCGTCGTCGTCCTCGGCATCCGGATCTTCGGCAATGCCGCCGCCATCCGCAGGCACCTGTTCCGGGCGTGACGATGGACGAGAAGCCGGTCCCCGATACCGAACGCACCGCCGACACCCGCGACCCGGCCGAGCCGGCGCGCGGCCGGCTGCACGGCCGGCACGGCTCGGCGGCGTTGATCGGCGTGCTCACCCTGCTGCTCGGCTTCGCGATCGCGGTCCAGTTCCGCGCGCACTCCTCCGGTGACGCGCTGTCCGGGCTGCGGGAGGACGACCTCATCGGCATCCTCGACAACCAGAATTCGCGCGCCGACCGGCTGCGCCAGCAGATCGCCGATCTGCAGCAGAACCTGCGCCAGCTGCAGGACAGCGGCGACAAGGCGGCCGCGGCCCGCAGCCAGGCGCTGGAGGAGGCCCGTGCGCTCGGCATCCTGCTGGGCACACTGCCCGCCACCGGCCCAGGGGTCACGGTGACCGTCACCGATCCGGCCGCTCAACTGACCGGCGAGGACGTGCTCGACGTCATCGAGGAGTTGCGCGGCGCCGGTGCGGAGGCGATCCAGTTCGGCCAGGTGCGGGTCACCACCACGACCTCCTTCGAGGGTGACGGCGGCGTGGTGATCGTCGACGGCACCGAGCAACCGGGGCCGTACAGGGTCACCGCGATCGGCGACCCGAAGACGCTGGACACTGCGCTCAACATTCCCGGCGGCGTGGCTGCCACGGTGCGCGCGGCGGGCGGTCAGCTGAACGTGCAGGAGCTGGACCGGGTGCAGATCACCGTGACGCGGACCGTCGCGAAGCCGAAGTACGCGCAGCCGACCCGCTGACCGCCGACGCCGGACACCGGCTCGGTAGGGTCGGGGTTGTCCGTCCGGTCCGTCAGAGAGGCGTGCAGCGAATGTCCGACGTTCCCGACGATCTTCAGTACACCTCTGACCACGAATGGGTGCGGGGCAAGACGGGCTCTGTTCGCATCGGGATCACCGACTACGCCCAATCGGCACTCGGTGACGTCGTGTACGTCTCCCTTCCCGAAGAGGGCGCATCGGTCGAGAAGGGCGCGGCCATCGGCGAGGTGGAGTCGACGAAGAGCGTCTCCGACATCTTCGCCCCGATCTCCGGCACGGTCGCGGCCCGCAACAAGAAGCTCGAGGAGAACCCGGAGCTGATCAACTCCGACCCGTACGGTGCGGGGTGGATGCTCGAAATCGAGGTCGGCGACGCCGCCGAGCTGGACGATCTGCTCGACGCAGCGGCCTACGGAACACTCGCCGGTTAGCAGTTGCCGGTGGATCTCAAGCTCCGATTGACCCTCTCGCCGGGCCCGGCCTAGGCTCGCTGAACCGACCTCTGACACGAAGGGTGGCGCGCGTGTTCTGCACTGCTTGTGGGACCGAGAACCTCCCCGGCAGCCACTTCTGCGCGAACTGCGGGGCGGCACTGCCGGCCACCGCGAGCGGCGCCGACGTGACCAGCGCCATCGGCACCGTCGCCTCGGTCACCGAGACCGACACCGATTTCTCCGCCGAGGCGCACCAGGGCGCGGTCGACGCGCTGACGCCCGGCTCGGCTCTGCTCGTGGTGAAGCGCGGGCCCAACGCCGGGAGCAGATTCCTGCTCGATCAGGACGTCACTTCGGCGGGTCGCCACCCGGACAGCGACATCTTCCTGGACGATGTCACCGTGTCGCGCAGGCATGCCGAATTCCGCCGCGAGGGTAGCGGCTACACCGTGCACGACGTCGGGTCGCTCAACGGCACCTACGTCAACCGGGAACGTATCGACGCCGCACCGCTCTCCGGTGGCGACGAGGTGCAGATCGGCAAGTTTCGCCTCGTGTATCTGACCGCCGCCGTTCGTTCGGGAGTGGGAGCCAAGGCATGACATCAGTGGGCGCAGCGCACAGCAGCTCGGCAGCCACGCTCACCATCGGCGACGTCCTCGCTCATCTCAAGGTTGAGTTCCCCGATCTCACGATCAGCAAGATCCGCTTCCTGGAGGACCAGGGCTTGGTGCAGCCGGAGCGCACGCCGTCCGGCTACCGCAAGTTCTCCGCCGGCGATGTGAGCCGGCTGCGGTACGTGCTCAGCCAGCAGCGTGACCACTACTTGCCGCTGCGGGTCATCAAGGATCAGCTCGACGCGATCGACCGCGGACTGGTGCCGCCCGGCACGTCCACCGACAGCCCGCGTACCGCGCACATCGCGATGGCCGCGATCGAGGACAACGCCCCGACCGCCGAACACTTCCGGCCGGCGCCGGCCGCCATGCGGCTGTCCCGCGAGGACCTGCTCAACGCCGCCGGGTTGCGCGGCGATCAGCTGTCCGAGCTCGAGCAGTTCGGCCTCATCAACAAGAAGTCCGGCGGCATCTATGACGACGACGCGCTGGCAGTCGCGAAGATCGTCGCCGACCTCGCGCGGTTCGGTCTCGAGGGCCGTCATCTGCGCGCGTTCCGGACCGCTGCCGAACGTGAGGTCGGGCTCTTCTCGCAGGTCGTCGGCCCCATCTCCCGGCACCGCGGCAGCGAGGCCAAGGCGAGAGCCGAAGAGACCGTGCGCGAACTCGCGGCGGCCTCGGTCCGGCTGCACGCCGCGCTCGTGCAGATCGGACTGCGCGAAGTGATCGGCGGGAGTGCATGATCCGCGTGTAGAGTCGGGTGGAGTTCCAGGTCCCATCCGTAAGCACAGGAGGAGCGGTCGTGCATCCGATGCGTGTTGTCGGGGTTCGAGTCGAGCTGCCGGCCAACCAGCCTGTGGTCCTGCTCCGGGAAGAGGACGGCGTCCGGTATCTCCCGATCTGGATCGGCGCCGTCGAGGCGTCCGCGATCGCGTTCCAGCAGCAAGGGGTCAAGCCGGTCCGACCGTTGACCCACGATCTGCTGCGCGACGTCATCAAGGCACTCGGCGTGCGCCTCGAAGCCGTGCACATCACCGAACTGCGCGATGACACCTACTACGCGGAACTGCGTTTCGCCGGCGGGATAGCGGTGAGCGCCCGGCCGTCGGATGCCATCGCGCTCGCATTGCGGGCCGAGGTCGAGATCCTCGGCTCGGACGCGGTGCTGGACGCGGCCGGCATCGAGATCCCGGACGAGCAAGAGGACGAGGTCGAGCGTTTCCGGGCCTTTCTGGACAACATCACGCCGGAGGACTTCGCCTCGGACACCTGACCGAGGCCTCCGCCGCGGCGACCCTCGACCTCAGCTTGACCGATGTCAACCTCAACTTGAGGGTTACGGAATTTCGGCGTGGCGCATTGACCCGGTGTCGGGACCGACCTACCGTCGGGACAGCGAATCACGCCCGTGCAATTCGGCGGTGCGGCGGAGCGGGTCGAGAGGCGGGAACGTGGACGAGATTCCGGAGCAGGGGACTTTGTTCGCCGACCCCGCGGGCCACTCCGACGTGCTGATCGGTTACCGCGGTCCCACGGCCTGCTCGGCTGCCGGGATCACCTACCGCCAGCTCGACTACTGGGCGCGCACCGACCTGGTCGTCCCGACGATCCGCAGTGCCAGCGGCTCCGGCAGTCAGCGGCTGTACTCGTTCAAGGACATCCTCGTCCTCAAGGTCGTGAAGCGACTGCTCGACGCCGGCGTCTCCCTGCAGAACATCCGGGTCGCGGTCGATGCGCTGCGCTCGCGCGGCACCGACGATCTGTCCCAGGTCACCCTGCTGTCCGACGGCACCTCGGTGTACGAGTGCACCTCGCCCGAAGAGGTCGTCGACCTCCTGCGCGGCGGCCAGGGCGTGTTCGGCATCGCCGTCAGCGGCGCGCTGCGCGAGCTGCGCGGCTCGCTGGCACAGCTGCCCGGTGAGCGCGCCGACGGCGTCGACGCACCGACCTCGGCCAACCCGAACGACGAGCTGGCCAAGCGGCGGCAGGCCCGCACCGCAACCGCCTGATAGCCTCGAACACGGCCGTTGACGTAGTGCGGGAGAGCCGCGCGCTCTGAGTGGGCGCCGGCGCCGAAGGGGCAACATCCCCGGAACCTCTCAGGCACCAGGACCGCACCGCGAAGGCCACTCTGGAGGGGCCCGCCCGACAGATGGGGAACGCAGTTTGGAGTGCGTCCTCATCATGGCAAGCCTGTTCGAGTACGAGCACGCCGCACCGTTCGCCACGCGGCACATCGGCACGACCGCCGACGATCAGCAGCGGATGCTCGACACGCTGGGTTACGCGTCCCTGGACGACCTGCTCGCCGACGCCGTGCCGGCCGGCATTCGCGAGAAGCTCGCCCTGGCCCTCCCGCCGGCCGCGTCCGAACCGGAGGTCGCCGCGGAGCTGCGGGCGCTGGCCGCGCGCAACCAGACGCTGCGCTCGATGATCGGGCTGGGGTACTACGGCACGATCACGCCGCCGGTGATCCGCCGCAACGTGTTGGAGAACCCGGCCTGGTACACCGCGTACACGCCGTATCAGCCGGAGATCAGCCAGGGCCGGCTCGAGGCGCTTCTCAACTTCCAGACGCTGGTCGAGGACCTCATCGGGCTGCCCGTCGCCGGCGCGTCCGTGCTCGACGAGGCGACCGCCGCAGCCGAGGCGATGGCGCTCGCGCACCGCGCCGCGAAGTCCGGGTCGGTCTTCGTGCTCGACGCCGACGCCTTCCCGCAGACGGTCGATGTCGTGCGCACCAGGGCCGAGGCGCTCGGGTTGTCCGTCGTCGTGCAGGACCTCGCCGAGCCGCTGCCCGAGGACGTGTTCGGCGTACTCGCCCAGTACCCGGGAGCCTCCGGCGCCATCAAGGACCTCGCCGCTGTCGCGACGGCCGCCCACGAGGCCGGTGCGCTGCTCGTGGCGGCCGCCGATCTGCTCGCCCTCACCCTCATCACCCCGCCCGGCGAGGCCGGCGCGGACATCGCCGTCGGCAACACCCAGCGATTCGGCGTTCCGCTCGGTTTCGGCGGGCCGCACGCCGGCTACCTGGCGGTGCGCAGCGGCCTGGAGCGGCAGCTGCCCGGCCGGCTGGTCGGGGTGTCCGTCGACGCCGACGGCACGCCCGCGTACCGGCTCGCGCTGCAGACCCGTGAGCAGCACATCCGGCGCGAGAAGGCGACCTCGAACATCTGCACCGCACAGGTGCTGCTCGCGGTGATGGCCTCGATGTACGCCGTCTACCACGGCCCGACGGGCTTGCGCGTGATCGCCGAGCGCACCCACCGGCTCGCCTCGTTGCTCGCCGCCGGCCTGCAGGCCGGCGGCGTCACGCTGTGCGGCGGGCCGTACTTCGACACCGTCGCGGCGCGGGCACCCGGCCGGGCGGCCCAGGTGGTCGCCGTCGCTCGCGAACTGGGCGTGAACGTCCGGGCCGCCGACCCGGACACCGTGACGATGGCCTGCGACGAGACCACCTCGCGCGGCGACCTCGAAGCCGTCTGGCGGGCCTTCGGGATCACCGTCGAGCTCGCCGACCTGGCGGACGAATCGAGCGAGCTGGGCTACGAGCGCACCTCGCCCTACCTCAGCCACCCCGTCTTCAATGCCCACCACTCCGAGACCGCGATGCTGCGCTACCTGCGCCGGCTGGCCGACCGGGACTACGCGCTCGACCGGGGGATGATCCCGCTCGGCTCGTGCACGATGAAGCTGAACGCGACGACCGAGATGGAGCCGGTGACCAACCCCGGCTTCGCCAACGTCCACCCGTTCGCCCCGGACGGCCAGTTCGACGGGTACCGCCAGCTGTTCACCGATCTGGAGAGCTGGCTGACCGAAATCACCGGCTACGACGCCGTGTCGCTGCAACCCAATGCGGGCTCGCAGGGGGAGTTCGCCGGCCTGCTCGCCATCCGCAGGTATCACCTCGCCAACGACGGCGCGCACCGCAACGTCTGCCTCATCCCGGCGTCCGCGCACGGCACGAACGCGGCCTCGGCGGTGATGGCCGGCATGCGCGTCGTGGTCGTCAAGACGAGTGCCGAGAGTGGCAACAGCGGCGAGATCGACATCGACGATCTGAAGGCGAAGATCGCCGCCCATGCGGACGACCTCGCCGCGATCATGGTCACCTACCCGTCCACGCACGGCGTGTTCGAGGAGCACATCGGCGAGGTGTGCTCGCTCGTGCACGATGCGGGTGGGCAGGTCTACGTCGACGGGGCGAACCTCAACGCGATGGTCGGCGTCGCCCGTCCGGGCCGGTTCGGTGCCGACGTCTCGCACCTGAACCTGCACAAGACGTTCTGCATCCCGCACGGGGGCGGCGGGCCGGGTGTCGGACCCGTCGCGGTGCGCGCGCACCTGGCGCCGTTCCTGCCGAACCACCCGCTCCAGCCGCTTGCCGGGCCGGACACCGGGCCGGGCGCCATCGCCGCCGCGCCCTGGGGGTCGGCCTCGATCCTGCCGATCACCTGGGCCTACATCCGGCTGATGGGTCCGGACGGGCTGACCGCCGCGACCGGCGCCGCCATCCTCGCTGCGAACTACGTTGCCAAGCGGCTCGCCGGGCACTACCCGACCTTGTACGCGGGTGGGCACGGGCTGGTGGCGCACGAGTGCATCCTCGATCTGCGCGCCATTACCCAGCAGACCGGCGTCACCGTCGACGACGTCGCCAAGCGGCTGATCGACTACGGCTTCCACGCGCCGACGATGTCCTTCCCGGTCGCCGGCACGCTGATGGTCGAGCCGACAGAGTCCGAGGATCTCGACGAACTGGACCGGTTCATCGCGGCGATGATTGCGATCAAGGCCGAGATCGACCGGGTGGCGGCAGGGGAGTGGCCGGCCGACGACAACCCGCTGCACAACGCCCCGCACACCGCCGCCGCGCTGGCCGGCGAGTGGCCGCATCCCTACTCGCGGCAGGAGGCCGCCTATCCGGCCGGCGTCGACCCGCGGGCCAAGTACTGGCCGCCGGTGCGCCGGATCGACGGTGCCTACGGCGACCGCCACCTGGTCTGCGCCTGCCCGCCCGTCGATGCCTACGCTTGACCGCTCCAGCAATTGGTAACGATTACCGGTAGCCTCCAAGAGTGACCGGTCGGCAGCGCGCCACGAAGCAGGGTGCGGCGGTGCGCGACGCGTTGCAGACCGCGGGCGGGTTCCGCAGCGCGCAGGACGTCTACGCGGTGTTGCGCGCCGAGGGCGGCTCGGTCGGCCTCTCGACGGTGTACCGGCACCTTCAGGCGTTGGTGGACGACGGCGTCGTGGACGTCATCCACACCGCCGACGGCGAGGCGACCTACCGCTTCTGTGGCGACACGTCGGCCGCCCATCATCACCACCACCTGGTCTGCCGCCAGTGCGGCCGGACCGAGGAGATCGAGGGCCGGGTCGTCGAGCGCTGGGCCGGTGAGGTCGCCGACCAGCACGGCTACACCGACGTCGATCACACCGTCGAGCTCTTCGGCCGCTGCGCCGACTGCGCCGGCGCGCGGTGAGCGGCCGGCCGGGCGGCGTGCTCGGATGATCGCAGTCGGCCGGGAGCGGTTCGAGGACATGGTCGACGCGGCGCTGACGTCGTTGCCGCCCGCACTGGCCCGGGTGATGCGCAACGTCGCCGTCGTCGTCGAGGACGGCACCGATCTCGGCCTGCTCGGCCTGTACCAGGGCGTGCCGCTGACCGAACGGATGTCCGACTACTCGATGGTGCTGCCCGACAAGATCACCATCTTCCGGCTGGCCATCTGCGATCGGTGCGACACCGAGGACGAGGTGGTCGAGGAGGTGCGCACCACCGTGGTGCACGAGGTCGGCCACCATTTCGGTATCGACGACGAGCGCCTGCACGAGCTCGGCTGGTAACCAGGACGAAGGGCAGACGTGATGACCGAAGAGGTGCGGATAGCGCGCTGGGACGACCGGGTGGAGTGGGTGCTCGCGACCGGCGCCGTGGCCTTCCTCGTCGCCTACGCCTGGCCGATCCTGCAGACCGACCTGGCGTCGGGAGTGAAGGCCGCATGCAGCTGGGTCGTGCTCGGCACCTGGATCCTGTTCGGCGTCGACTACGTCGTGCGGCTCGCGTTGGCGCAGCGGCGCTGGACGTACTGGTGGCGCAACCTGCCGTACCTCGCGATGGTCGTGCTGCCGGTGTTGCGGCCGCTGCAGTTGCTGCGGCTGGTCGTGCTGCTACGCGCACTCAACCGCCGTGCTGCCAGCGCGCTGCGCGGCCGCATCGCGATCTATGTCGGGTCCGCGACCGTGCTGCTCGTCTTCACCGGCGCGCTCGCCGAACTCGCCGCCGAGCGCGGTCGTGCCGGCGCGACGATCGAGTCCTTCGGCGACGCGCTGTGGTGGGCGGCCAGCACGATCACCACCGTCGGGTACGGGGACGTGCGGCCGGTCACGACCGAGGGACGGTTCGTCGCCGTTGGCCTGATGATCGGCGGCATCGCGTTGCTGGGCACCGTCACGGCCTCGATCGCCAGCTGGCTGGTCGACCGGGTCCGAGAGACCGAAGCGGCCGAGCAGGCTGCAACGCAACACGACGTCGCAGCGCTGCGTGACGAGATCCGCCAGCTCCGCCGAGTCTTGGAGGCGCGCCAGGCCTGAGTCAGGTGAGCACGGACGGCAGCTTGCCGATGATCGCCTCGGCCTCGGCGACGATGCCGGAGATCAACTCGGCGCAGCTCGGCAGGTCGGCGAGCATGCCGACCACCTGACCGCTGGCGAGCACACCCGCCTGCGTGTTGCCCTCGACCAGTCCGGCGCGCAGCAGCATCGGCGTGTTCGCCGCCATGATCATCTGCGCCCAGGTCTGCTCCTTGCCGTGCTTGGTGGCGACGCCCTCGCGCACCATGTCGCGCCACTTGAGCTTCGTCATCCGCTTGAACCGGTCCGCATTGCGTGCCGCGTGATACAGCCCGACCGCCCGCGAGGACTTCTCCAGGTGCTCGACCAGTTCCGTGCGCAGCACCCGGTGCGGCATCCCGTCGACCCGGGTCGTCACGACCGTGCCGTCCAGCCCGCGCTCGAGGTAGAGCCGCTTCACCTCGTCCGGGACGGTGCTCTCCCGGGTCAGCAGGAACCGGGTGCCCATCGCGATGCCGGCCGCGCCGTAGGCGAGGGCGGCGACCAGCCCGCGGCCGTCGAAGAACCCACCGGCCGCGATGACCGGGATGTCGACGGCGTCGAGAACCGAGGGCAGCAGCAGCGTCGTTGCCACCCCGCCGGTGTGCCCGCCGCCCTCGCCGCCCTGCACGATCACCGCGTCGGCGCCCCAGTCGGCGACCTTGCGCGCGTGCTTGGCCGCGCCGATCGAGGGGACGACCACCACGCCGGCCGCCTTGAGCCGCTCGATGAACTCCTGCTTGGGCGCGAGCGCGAACGAGGCGACCCGAACCCGGCGTTCGATGAGCAGGTCGACCCGCTGGGAAGCGTCTGCAGCATCGGCGCGCAGGTTGACCCCGAACGGATTGCCGGTACGCGCCTGCACCTCGTCGATGGCCGCGACGAGCTCGTCGAAGGTCATCGTGGCGCTCGCGAGGATGCCCAGCCCGCCGGCCTCGGCCGTGGCGGTGACCAGCCGCGGTCCGGCCACCCAGCCCATACCGGTCTGGACGATCGGGTGTCGCACCCCGACGAGCTCGGTCAGCGAAGTCCTCATTCGGGCACTTCCTTGCCGCGGATGTTCTTCGGGTCGAGCACGTCGCGCAGCAGCGTGAGTTCCTCGTCGGTGGGCTCGCGGGTGATGGCGACGTCGTCTGCGACGACCAGGGGGAAGCCGGTCTGCTCCCGTACCTGCTCGACGGTGACGCCGGGGTGGACCGACGCGATTCGCATGGCGTGGTCGGGTGTCGCGAAGTCGAGGACCGCCAGATTGGTGACCACGCGGTACAGATCGTGGTAGCGCTCGGCCGCGCCCCGGGCCCGGTCGTAGCCGACACCCGAGGCGAAGTCGACGGATTCGACGAAGACCCGCCGCGCATGCTTCGCGACCCAGTAGGACGTGCGGTGGTTGACCGTGTTGCCGGGGGCGCCGCGGGCGCCGAACATCTGTCGGGCCGGCTTGTCGTGCGGGCCGAGGCAGGAGATGTTCTGGTTGCCGAACCGGTCGATCTGGTTCGCGCCCATCACGACGTGCCGGGTGCCGGCCGCGACCACGTCGAAGACCTTGCGGTAGGGCAGCCACCCCTCGAGCGGGGAGGTGCCGCCGAGCGGCGGCGTCTCGGCGAGCAGGTACGCCTCGCCGTCGGAGATCAGCAGATCGGGGTTGGCCGTCAGCCGGGCCAGCCGCGCGCCGATGAGCGGCATCGTGCCCATCGGGCTGGCCAGGATCTCGCCACCGTCGGCGAACAGGTCGGCGCACGCGACCGCACACACGTCGGCACGTGAATACGCAGTCATGCTGTGCCCATTGATTCGCTCGCAAGCTCGTTCATGACGCCGCCTCGACGTAGGCGCGCTGCGCCGCCTCGTCGCGGCCGTAGTCCGGCACGCACGAGGTGAACCCCGCGCCGCCGGGCGCCTCGACCACGGCGTCGACCATCATCCGGTTGAGTAGCAGCGCCTGCGGCGCCGCGCTCTCGGCGAGCTCGGAAGTGGAGACGACTCGTTCGCAGGAGACCACCCGGTACCGGGCCGCGAGGCAGAACAAGTCGTCGAAGTACGGGTCCGGGCCGAGGTAGCACGCGTTGCCGGAGGCGTCGGCGCGGTTCAGGTGCACGAACGCGGCGTCGAGCTTCAGCGCCGGCATCGCGACCAGCTCCTCGCCGTCGTTCCCGTTCTCGTCGGGATACGGCGAGCGGACGGTCTTCAGGCCGGGGTAGTAGGTCATGACGTCCGAGCCGAGGCCGGCCCGGATCGGCAGGAACGGCAGCCGCTGTGCCGCCGCGCGCAGTCCGGCGACCACCATCCCCTCGTCGACCTCGCGGACGGTGATCTCACCCGCCTGCCGGGCCCGCACGAAGTGCGGGTCGTACGGGATCGAGTCGAGGGAGACGAAGCCGAACACCAGCTCGCGCACCTTGCCCGCTGCGCACAGCATCCCGACGTCCGGCCCGCCGAACGAGACCACGGTCAGGTCACGCACCTCGGTGTCCAGGATCGCTCGCACGAGGGCCATCGGCTTGCGCCGCGATCCCCAGCCGCCGATGCCGATCGTCATGCCGTCCTCGAGGACCGCGACCGCCTCCGCCAGCGAGGTCGTCTTGTCCCTCATGCCTTGTCCTTCACGAAGGCGTCACGGTGTTCGTCGGCCACGCCGGCCAGGTTGAGCTCGAAGGTGAACCCCTGCTCGTAGCGATAGCTGCGGTGCACGTGCTGGACGTCGATGCCGTTCAGCGCCTCCTTCGCCGCGCGGATGACGCGGGTGTCCTTCGCGGCGATGTCGCGGGCGACAGCCAGCGCGGCGTCGTCCAGCTCGGCGCGCGGCACGACGCGGTAGACCGAGCCGTAGTGCGCCAGCGTCGCGGCGTCGACAGTGGAGGCGGTGAAGTAGAGCGCCCGCATCAGATGCTGGGGGACGAGCCGGGCGAGGTGGGTGGCCGCGCCAAGGGCGCCCCGGTCGACCTCGGGCAGGCCGAAGGTCGCGTCGTCGGAGGCGATCACCACATCGGCGTTGCCGACCAGGCCGATGCCGCCACCCAGACAGAAACCCTGCACCGCGGCGATCACCGGCACCGCGCAGTCGTACACCGCGCCGAACGCGGCGTGGCAGCCGCGATTGGCGCCGATCAGCGCCTCGAAGCCGGCGGAGCGCTGCATCTCCTTGATGTCCACGCCGGCGTTGAACCCGCGCCCCTCGGCGCGCAGCACCACGACCCGCGTTGCCGGGTCGCGGCCGGCGGCGGTCAGCGCGTCGGCGAGGTCGAACCAGCCCTGGACCGGCAGCGCGTTGACCGGCGGGTAGTCGACGGTGACGACGGCGACGCCGTCGGTGGTCGACGTGCTGATGCCCATCCGCGCCCCTCTTCTCCGGCCGGTACCAAAACAAGCAAGTGCTTGGTAGGTTAGCACGCATGGACCTGGGTCTCGGGGGTGCGGTCGCGCTCGTCACCGGCGGCGTGCGCGGTGTCGGGGCGGGCATCACCCGGGTGCTGATCGAGGCCGGCGCAACGGTCGTGGCCTGCGCCCGGCACGAGCCCGAGCAGCTTCTGCCAGGCGCCCGCTTCTACGCCTGCGACGTGCGCGACGAGGAGCAGGTGCGGCGCATGGTCGCGGCGATCGTCGAGCAGCACGGCCGGCTCGACGTCCTCGTCAACAACGCCGGCGGCGCGCCGCGCTCGGACGCCGCCACGGCCAGCCCGCGGCTGCACGCCAAGATCGTCGAACTGAACCTGCTCGCGCCGTTGCTGGTCGCCCAGGCGGCGAACGCGGTCATGCAGCCGCAGGACGCCGGCGGCACGATCGTGATGGTGAGCAGCGTCAGCGGCCACCGTCCGTCCCCCGGCACGGCCGCGTACGGCGCCGCCAAGGCCGGCCTGGACAACCTGGTGGGCACCCTCGCGGTCGAGTGGGCGCCCAAGGTGCGGGTGAACTCGGTGATCGCCGGCATGATCCGCACCGAGCAGGCGCACCTGCACTACGGGGACGAGGCGGGCATCGCCGCCGTCGGCGCGACGGTGCCGCTGGGCCGGCTGGCCGAGCCCGAGGAGATCGGCCGCTGCGTCGCGTTCCTCGCTTCTCCACTTGCCTCCTACGTCAGCGGCGCGACGCTGCTGGCGCACGGCGGCGGCGAGGCCCCGGCGTTCCTCGCGGCCGCGCGGGTCGACCCCGCCTAGCGCAACCTTCCGGGCGGCCCGGCCCGTCCATACCTGCATGGACGTCGATGACCAGCCGGTGGAGGAACTGCTGGTGCTGCGGGTGGTCGACGAGGCCCGGCGCCGCCGGGTACGGCGCGCGGTCGCGGCCGGGCTGCTCGGCGTCGTCACCGCGGGCGGGATCGCCGTCGGGCTGACCCACCGCTCCGCAGCCGAACCGGCGGCGATCTCCACCACGGCGGGTGCCGTGGCCGCCGCCGACGCCGCACGTGCCGAGATCTACGCCGTGGCGCGCGCCCGGTACGCCCCTGCGCCGGGCTCGGCGCGGGTCGGCCGCGAGCGTCTCGAGTTCGGCCGGCTGACGCTGACCGGTGCGCGCGCCCGGCTGCAGGTCAACTTCGTGTGCGTGCCACTGTGCGGGCACGGTGAGGAGCTGACGCTGGCCGAGCGGGGCGGGAAGTGGCGGGTGGTCGCGGTGCGGACGAGCTGGGTCAGCTGACTGCTAGGCGCCGACCCGCTTCTTCAGCTCGCGGATCGAGTTCTTCAACGACTGCTCGCGGATCAGCTTCTTCATCGGGCCGGGCACGAAGAAACCGACCTCGGCGACGATGTCGACGGTGACGTCGGTCGAGCCGTCGTCGCGCGCGGAGAACGTGTACCGGCCGGTGTTCTCCTTGAGATCACCGCTGGTCTGCGCCCAGCTCAGCCCGTTGGGCAGGTCGTAGGTGTAGCGCACCACGTACTCGACCTTGCGCACCTTGGCGTCGACCTTCATCCGGACGAGGGAACCGCGGCCCTCGTCGTCCCGCTCGAGCACCTCGCACTCCATGACCGCGCCCTGCCACTCCGGGAAGGTCTCGAAGCTGGTCAACGCCTCGACGACCTTGTCGACCGGCGCGTTGACCGTTTCGGTCAAACCTGTCGAATCATCAGCCACGGTCAGATCCTCTCGATGATGGTGCCGGTGGACAGCGCGCCGCCGGCGCACATGGTGATCAGAGCAGTGCTGGCGTCGCGCCGTTCGAGCTCGTGCAGGGCCGTCGTGATCAGCCGCGAACCGGTGCTGCCCACCGGGTGGCCGATCGCGATCGCGCCGCCGTTGACGTTGAGTTTCGCCGGGTCCGCGCCGTGCACCTGCAACCAGGACATCGGGACCGACGCGAACGCCTCGTTCACCTCGAACAGGTCGATGTCGCCGATCGCCATGCCGCTGCGCTCGAGCAGCCGGGTGGTCGCCTGCACCGGCCCGTCCAGGTGGTAGTACGGCTCGGCGCCGACGAGGCACTGGGTGACGATGCGCGCCCGGGGGGCGAGCCCCAGCGACTTGGCCGTCGCCTCGTCCATCAGCAGCACGGCGGCGGCGCCGTCGGAGATCTGCGACGACGTCCCGGCGGTGTGCCGCGCGCCGTCGTACACGGGCTTGAGCCCGGCCAGCCCGTCGAGCGTGGTGTCGCGCAGGCCCTGATCCTTGGTCACGGTCCGGCTCTCGCCGGTCGGCTTGCCGTCGTCGTCGAGCACCGGCGCCGCGACGGCCGCGACCTCGCGGTCGAAGCGTCCGTCGTCCCACGCGGCGCGCGCCTTCTGCTGCGAGGCCAGCCCGAAGGCGTCCAGCTGTTCGCGGGTGATGCCGCGCCGTTCGGCGATCCGTTCGGCGGCCAGGAACTGGTTGGGCATGTCGATGTCCCACGAGTCCGGCCTGGGGGAGCCGGTCTCGCCCCGGTTCGCGCCGAGCGGCACCCGGGACATCGCCTCGACGCCGCACGCGATGCCCACGTCGATCGCGCCCGCGGCGATGAGGCCGGCGATGAGGTGATTCGTCTGCTGCGCCGAACCGCATTGCGCATCGATCGTGAACGTCCCGGTCTGCCACGGCAGACCGGAGCTCAACCACGCGGTGCGCGTGACGTTGTTCGACTGCTCGCCGGCCTGCGTGACGCAACCGCCGGCGACCTGCTCGACCAGCAGCGGGTCGATCCCGGCCCGATCGACGAGTGCCTGTTGCGCGGCGCCGAGGACCTCGGCGGCGTGCAGGCCGGACAGCCAGCCGTTGCGCTTGCCGATCGGCGTCCTGACCGCCTCGACGATGACCGCAGATCCCACAGTTGTCGCGCCTTCCCGTCGCCAGCTCGCCGACTCCCTGGAAAAGTAGAACACGTTTCTAATATCCTACAAGGGATACCGGCCGATCACTTCACTTCACGCAGCCGCGTGTGCTTGAATGCCGGTAGAACGTGTTCCAGATTGCCAGGAGGATCGGCGTGGCACAGCCCAATCTCCCCGAGGGTTTCGACGTCAACGACCCGGACATGAACCAGCGGGGCCTGCCGCGTGCGCAGTGGGAAGAACTGCGCCGCACGGCACCGGTGTGGTGGCAGTCCCAGCCGCGGCACCGCGACGGGTTCGACGACGACGGGCACTGGGTGCTCACCCGGCATGCGGATGTGAAGGAAGTCTCCCGGCAGGACAAGATCTTCTCGTCCTGGGAGAACGGCGCGATCATCCGGTTCCGCGAGGACATGGAACGCGAGAACATCGACATGCAGCGCGTGATCATGTTGAACATGGACGCGCCGCAGCACACGCGGATGCGGGCGATCATTTCCCGCGGGTTCACCCCGCGCGCGGTAAGCAACCTCAAGGACGCGCTCACGGAGCGCGCCTACAAGATCGTCCACGAGGCGGCGGCGAAGGAGACCGGCGACTTCGTCCGGGATGTGGCGTGCGAGCTGCCGTTGCAGGCGATCGCCGAACTGCTCGGCGTGCCGCAGGAGGACCGGTTCAAGATCTTCGAGTGGTCGAACCGGATGATCGGCAACGAGGACCCGGACTACGACCCCGAGGACAGCCAGATGGCGTCCTTCGAGACGCTGAGCTACTTCATGGCGATGGCCGAGGAGCGCAAGGAGTCCCCGGCCGACGACATCGTCACCAAGCTGGTCACCGCCGACATCGACGGCGAGGAACTGACCTCGGACGAGTTCGGTTTCTTCACGATCCTGCTGTCGGTCGCCGGCAACGAAACCACCCGGAACGCGATCAGCCACGGGATGATCGCGTTCATGGAGAACCCGGACCAGTGGGAGCTCTACAAGCGCGAGCGGCCCGAGACGGCCGCCGACGAGATCGTCCGGTGGTCGACGCCGGTCGTGTCGTTCCAGCGCACCGCCAAGGAGGACACCGAGATCGGCGGGCAGGCGATCAAGGCCGGCGACCGGGTCGGGCTCTACTACGCAGCCGCCAACTTCGACCCCGACGTGTTCGACGACCCGTACACCTTCGACATCACCCGCGATCCGAACCCGCATCTCGGCTTCGGCGGCACCGGCGCGCACTTCTGCATCGGCGCCAACCTGGCCCGGCTCGAGATGAACCTGATCTTCAACGCGATCGCCGATGTCCTGCCCGACATCTCGATCATCGGCGAGCCGAGCCGGTTGCGGTCCGGGTGGCTGCACGGCATCAAGGAGATCCCGGTCTCCTACAAGTGCCCCGTCCCGCACTGACCGGCAAGCGCATCAAGGCGATGATCACGGCCGTACCGCTGTATTTCAGCGGCTGCACCTAGATCATCACGGAAATGTGGCGCGGCGCTGTCCACAGACGGTGGCCGACAGCTCGCGGGCAGTTGGCGCCTGGACGAGCCTGGGCGCATGACTCTCCTGACCCGCCTGCTCTGCGCCGCTCTTGCCTGCCTCCCACTGATCGCCGCCGCGCCTGCCGCGAGCGCGTCGAGCGAGCCGCCGATCGGCGGCGCGGTGCTGCGTCACCTGCCGCCGGGGCTCGGCACGAGCACCGATTTCAGCTATGAGTTCGCCCGGGTCTCGTTCGCGGCTCGCGTGTGGGAGTCCGGCTCAAATGCCGACGGGTGGCGGGTCGACCTGGACGTCGTCGTGATGTACGGCGGGCGGCTGCGCACGCCGCGCGCCTTGCACCACTGGTTCATCCGGTACGAACAACGGCCGCCTTCGGAGGCGCGCTACCGGCCGGTGCGGATGGACGGCCGGCGTGGCTGGGCCTGCCGGGACCAGGTGTTCTGGCTCGTGCGCCCGGGTGCTGCGGTGTCCGTGCGGCTCGACCGGAGCCGATGGTCGCGCCGCGAGTTGTTCCGTACCGCGCGCGGCGTCCGCCTGCCGTGGTTCCCACAGCCGCCGCTGATGACAGAAACTGGAACACGTTCTAGTCTGGCGGGGTGACTGCGACTGACGAGCGCCCCAGCACCGCACCGCCCGCGCCGGAGCCAACCGGCGACCCGATGCGCCTGCCCACGCACAACGGGGACCTGATGGTGGCTGCACTGCGCCGCCACCACAACCGGCCGATCGTCCACCTCGGCGACGTCTCGTTGACCGGCGCCGAGACGGCCGCCCGGATCAGCCAGTACATCCAGGCATTCGAGGCGCTCGGCGCCGGCAGCGGCACGCACGCGGCTCTCCTCGCGCTGAACCGGCCCGAGGTGCTGTTCATCCTCGGCGCCGGTCAGACACAGGGGTTCCGGCGCACCTCGCTGCACCCGCTCGGCTCGGCGGACGATCACGCGTACGTCATCAACGACGCCGGCATCACCGCGCTGATCATCGATCCGTACTTCGAGGAGCGGGCACTGCAGTTGCTGGAGAAGTGCCCAGGGCTGACCCAGGTGCTGACCATCGGCCCGGTGCCGGAGTCGCTGTCGACGGTCGGCTCCGACCTCGTCGCCAAGGCCGCAGAGTTCGCACCGCAGCCGCTGACCGCGAAGCTGCTGCCGGCCGACCACATCACCTCGATCACCTACACCGGCGGCACGACCGGCAAGCCGAAGGGGGTCATCGGCACCTCCGCGGCGTTCAACACCATGACCCAGGTGCAACTCGCCGAGTGGGAGTGGCCGGAGAACCCGCGCTTCCTCATGTGCACCCCGCTCTCGCACGCCGGCGCAGCGTTCTTCGTGCCGACGGTGATCAAGGGCGGCACGCTGTTCGTGCTGCCCAGGTTCGATCCGGCCGAGGTCCTGCGCACCATCGAGGAGCAGCGGATCACCGCGACGATGCTGGTGCCGACGATGCTCTACGCACTGATGGACCATCCGGATTCGCAGACGCGCGATCTGTCCTCGCTGGAGACCGTGTACTACGGCGCGTCGGCGATCAACCCGTCCCGCCTGCAAGAGGCGATCGACCGGTTCGGCCCGATCTTCGCGCAGTACTACGGGCAGTCCGAAGCCCCGA
>JAVHVB010000190.1:0-10547 GCA_032160775.1 Pseudonocardiales bacterium
CGGCGGGAATGAGCTCGGCCAGCTCGCCGACGACCGAATAGCCGGCCGCCGACAGCTCCGCCACCGCGTCGCGCGACCAGACCGTCACCCACGCGTAGGCGTCCTCCGGCAGTTCGATGCGCGCAGCGCCCTTCCGGGTGCCGCCGCCCAGTGCGGCGCTCAACCCGTGCTTGATCGCCAACCGGTACACGGGCCACGGGATGTCGGTCTCGGCGATCGCTTCGTTGAGCGCGCGCAGGACGGCGGCCTCGGCCGCGCTCAGCGACGTGTTCTCCCGCGCGACGGCGGTGTCGTAGCGGCCCGGGTCGATGCCCAGGACGCCGGTGAACCGCTGCCAGAGCAGCGCCGGATTGCCGCCGGCCGGCGGCAGGGTCACGAGGTGCACGCGGTCCGGTGGCAGATTGCGCGACCAGCGCGCGAGGATCGTCGGCACATCGTGCAGCGGCCAGAACAGCCGGCGCGGGCCGTCGCTCGCGCGGCTGTCCCGGACCCGCTCCAGGAATGTGCCGTACGCCATCGTGTCCCGGTTCTTCACCCGCTCCTGCCAGGCGGCCGGCAGCTGCCGGGCGAGGTCGCGAGCGGTGAACACGATGCGGACGTCGGCGAAGTCGAGATCGGCCAGCGCCTCGTCGATCTGGTCGGCCGAAGCCCCGGCGAGCAACTCGTGGTCGAGCACCGAGTTGCCGCCGAAGCGGCGGATGTCCTCGATCAGCCTGCGCCACGCGCCGTCGACCTGCGGCTCGGCGTAGCCGTGGAACGCCATCCGGCGCAGGTCCTGGGCGGCCCAGAAGTGGCTGCGGACGGCGTCGCCCGGGTACAGCAGCCCGTCGCGGCGCAGTGCGGCGCGATTGCGGAACAGGATGTTCTGCAGGTAGGTCGTGCCGGTTTTCGGCGCGCCGATGTGCAGGTACACCGTCGGCCGCTCGCGCACGCGGTGCACGATACTGCCGCGCAGCCGGGGTTGACGGCGAGCCGGCTGACCGGCTCAGTCGGTGAGCCCGGCCAGCACCTCGTCGTTGGCTCGCGGGCCGTGGCACAGCCCGGCAGTGATCCCACGCCGGAGCGCGGGGAACAGCGTGCCCCGGTCGCCCGAGGCGGCGAAGGTGCGGATCCACCTGCGCACCGTCGCCCCGGCGTAGAGCAGCCGCTCGATCGGGCTGAGGCAGCGGCTGCGGGTGAGCGTCCAGATCTTGTTGCGCACCTCGAAGAAGAACCGCTCGCCCGGGTCGGTGTCCGCCCCGCCGAACACCTTCGTCTTGTGCACGACGGTGCTGGCCGGGCAGAGCAGTCCGGGTGCGTGCCGCAGCAGCCGGGTCGTGTACTCGAAGTCGTCGTTCCAGAGGAAGTAGTCGGCGATCGGCGAGCCCAGCCGCCGGGCGTGCTCGCCGTCGATCAGCACCGAGACGAACGACGCCGAGCGGATCGGTACGCAGCCGATGCCATCGGCCAGCCGGAGTTCCGCCCGCCGGACGAACGGCTTGCGCCGCGGGGTGTTCATCGGGTGCGGACGACCGTCGGTCCAGACGACCCGGCTGGCGACCACCGCCGGCACGGCGCCGGCGTAGCGGTCGCGCGCGGCGAGCAGCTCCTCCAGCGCGCCCGGCTGGGGCACCGTGTCGTCGTCCATCAACCAGACGAGGTCCGCTCCGGCCGCCAACGCGACGTCGAGGCCGGCGGCGAACCCGCCGGCGCCGCCCGTGTTCCGGGTCAGCCGGACGAGCCGGACACCCGGGAACTGCGCGGCGACCGCGGCCGCCGAGCCGTCGGTGGAGGCGTTGTCGACGACCACCACGGCGTCGGCGGGCCGGGTCTGGGCGGCAATGGCGGCCAGTGACTCGAGCAGCAGCTCGCGCCGGTTGTAGGTCACGACCACCGCGCCGACGTGCCGGGACGCGTCGCCGCTGCTCATCGGCGCCGCCCCGACTTGGCGCCGACCCGCCAGGCGAGCCGGCGCAGCCCGCGGGCCCAGGCGTAGCGGCTGGCCAGCCGCCGAGCGGTCTGCTTCGCGCGTGTCGAGGATGCCCAGCCGGCGCCGACCGCCCCCGTGGCGTGCGGCGCCGCGTACTCGCGCCGGAGCACGTCGGCCAGCGCGGCGACGGCCGCGTCGAGGACCGCCTGGGCCGGCGCGGCAGCCGAACCCTTGCGCGCCCCACGACCGGGCATATCGGGCTGCTCGGCCGGAAGCAACTCGGCGAGATCGCCCACGACGTCGTACCCCGCGTCGCGCAGGTCGGCGATCAACGCGGTCGCCCGGCTCCTCGCCCAGTCGGCCTGGCGTGGGCGCAGGACGGGGCGCAGGGTGGCCGGCCGCTGCGCGAGGACGCCATGGGCGAGCGCCTCCTTGACGTGCACCGCGTAGAACCAGTCCGGCAGGCCGTCGCGGCCGAGCGCGACGTTGAGTCGGCGCAGCGCCTCCACCTCGGCGAGGCCGAGTGAGGCGTTCGGCCGGGCGGCCGAGAGGTCCATGCCCTGCGGATCGACACCGATCACCGAGGCGAACCGTTCCCAGATCAGCTCGGGCGGGCCACCGGGGCGCGGGACGGTCACGATGTGCACCCGCTCGGCGGGGATGTCCGCCGACCAGCGGCGCAGCACCTCGGCGGTGTCGTGGACCGCCCAGAACCAACGGGCGCGGCGGCGCGGCGGCGCGTCCGGGCCGCCGATCACGCGGCCGACCCAGCGTTGCCAGGTCTGCCGGTTCCGGTGCTTGACCGTCTCCTGCCACTCGGCCGGCAGCAGCCGGCCGAAGTCGCGGACGGTGAGCACGATGTGCACCTCGGCCGGCTGGAGCGAGGCGACTGCGCGGGCCGCCTGCTCGGCGGTGGCCGCGGCGAGTAGCTCGTGGGAGATGACCGAGACGCCCGCGGTGCGCGCTGCCTGGCCGGCCAGCGTCGCCCACTCGCCGGCCCACGGCCCGGACGGGTCGTCGGCCGGCTGCCGGACCTCGCGCAGATCCTGGGTGGCTCGAAAGTGCTCCTGCGCGTGCAGTCCGGGCAGGTACACGCCCTGTCGGGCCAGTGCGGCCCGATTGTGCCAGAGCACCTCCTGCAGGAACGTCGTCGCGCTCTTGGGCTCGCCGATGTGCAGGTAGACGACTCGCCGGGCGCGCTGGGCCGAAGCGCTCACTCGAGGTTGCGGTCCTCGACCGCGCGCCACCGATCACCCTTGCGCAGCCGCCGGACCGCGTTCGCGAGCTGCCAGTAGCCGCGGCGCAGCCGATGCAGCGCGCGGCTGCGGTTGGACGCGGCGATGAGCGCGCGTTTCACCGGGCCCGCCTGCGCCGTCGGCGCTGCTGATTTCGCACCAGCCAGCAGCACGCCCTGTTCGGCGGCCAGTTGGACGAGCAGATCGACCGAGGCGGTCACCCCGGCGGCCGCGATGCTGGCCTCGTCGAGCAGGGCCGGCTCAGGCCGGTGGGCCGGCAACGCCGGGGGGAGCAGCTCGGCGAGGTCTCCGACGATGTCGTGGTCCGAGCGCTGGAGATCGGCAATCAACGCCTCGGCGTACTTGGCCGCCCACTCCTCGCGATCGGCGGGCAGATGCAACCGGTCGGCCGGTGGCGCGGTGCGGGCGGCCGAGATCTCGTGGGCCAGCCCGTCCTTGACCGCCCGCACGTAGAACCAGTCGGGCAGGTGTTCCGGCAGTTCGGCGTTGAGCCGGCGCAGGAACTCGGTCTCGGACAGGCTGAGCGACGGGTTGTTGTGCTTCGGCACGCCGTCCACGGCCTCCGGCGGGACGCCGATGGCCCGGGCGAAGCGCTCCCACAGCAGGCCGGGGTTCGTCCGGCCGGACGGCACGGTGATCAGGTGCAGCCGCTCGGGGGGCAGCACCCGCGACCACATCCGGCAGATCTCCAGCGTGTCGTGGACCCGCCAGAACCACCACTGTCGCCGGTCCGCCGCGATCGACTCCTCGTCGATGACCGCGGTGAGCCAGTCGCGCCAGGGCCGGGTGTTGCGGTGCTTGACGGTCTCCTGCCATTCGGCGGGCAGCAGCGTCGCTATGTCCCGGACCGTGAGCACGACGTGGACCTCGGCCGCACCCAGCGACTCGACGGCGCGGGTCGCCTGCGGGAGGTCCACGGCGCTGATCAGCTCGTGCGAGATGACGGCGGACCGCGGAGCGCGCAGCGCCTCGGCCGCCAGCCGGTCCCACGCGCCGGCGTAGGACCCGAACGGGTCGTTGTCGGGCTGCGCGACCTGGCGCAGGTCCTGCGCCGCCGCCCAGTGCGCGACCGGTCGCTTGCCGGGGACGATTACGCCGTGCGCCAGCAGCTGCTGCCGATTGGTCCACAGGATCTGTTGCAGATGGGTCGTGCCGGTCTTCGGTTCGCCGATGTGCAGGAACACCGACCGGTCGGACGCGTCCACCCGCCTCATGCCGCCTTGGCCGGCCGCCGGCGCAATCTGCGGTACCAACCCAGCAGCGCGCCGAGCCAGCGGACCTGTCCGGACAGTTCTACGAGGCACCGCTTGATCCGCTCGGCCGCCGGCAGCTCGGCATGCTCGTGGAGCTTCTGCTCGGCCGCCTCGGCCCGGGCGCGCAGCGCGGGCACCTCGTCGGCGCCGGCGCCGTCGGCGAGCAGCCGGACGAGGGAGGCGATGCCGGCGATACCGGCATCGGCCAGCAGGTCGGCGGGCACATCGTCGGGATCCATGCCGCTCGGGCGCCGGGTAGGGGTGAGCTCCTCGAGGTCGCCCACGACGTCGTAGCCGGCCTCGGCGATCGACTTCGCGAACCGCTGCGACGTCGACACCGCCCACTCGTACTCGGATTCGGGCAGCTCGATCGGGACGCCGCGGCGGGTGGCGAGTTGCGGCGAGAAGTACCACTTCATGTACCGGTCGTAGGGCGCCCAGGGGAAGTCGTCGCCGCCGATCGCGACGTTCACCTGTCGCACGACGCTGACCTCGGCCGCCCCCAGCGAGCTGTTGACACTGCGTTCCGGCGGTGGGTACCGGTCCGGCTCGACGCCGATGACCTGAGCGAACCGGCTCCACAGCAACGCCGGGTCCCCGCCGCTCGGCGGCACGGTCACCACGTGCGTCCGGTCGGGCGGCAGCTCCTCCGACCAGCGGGCCAGTATCCCCTCGACGTCGTGCAGGTTCCAGAAGTGCCGGCCGGCGTTGGTCGGTGCCGCGGTCGGGTCGTGGATGTAGCTGCGCCACTCCGCGAAGGTCTCCTGGCCGCGGTTCTTGATCCGCTCCTGCCAGGCGGCAGGCAGCTGCCGCGCCAGATCGCGGACGGTGAACACGATGTGCACATCGGCGAAGTCGAGCGACTTCCGCAACCGCCGGATGTGCGTCCGCGCTGCGGGGGCGAGCAACTCCGAGCTGATCAGCGCCGGACCGCCCCACTCCCGGACCTCGGCAACCATGCGCGCCCAGGAACCGGCGATGGCGGGATCCGGGTTGCCCTTGAAGGTGATGCGACGCAGATCGAAGGTTTCCAGCACGTGGCCGCTGCCGCCGCACGGCGGGTAGAGCAGGCCGTCGGCGCGCAGCGCGTCGCGGTTCTCGTCCAGGAGATTCTGCAGGAAGGTGGTGCCGGTCTTCGCCTCACCGATGTGCACGAAGACGGGGGGCCGCGACCGCGGATCCTGCGACGCGGACGCAGATGCGGTCATTGAACTTCCTCCTGAACGTGCGGCGTACGAGTCTATCCAGGCGGCGCTGCGGCCCCGCCCGGCGCGCATCGGACCAGGGGCGGCGAACGTCGCGCGGTACCCTCCCCGAGTGTCTGCCAAGAACCGGATAAACACGACATTGGCGCGGCTCACCGGGCATCACCTGGCCAAGGGTGCGCCCGGCGAGCGGATCGCCGAGCTGGAACGGCAACTCCAACATGCACGAACCGGGCGGGCGAAGCCGCGCGCCGCGAAGGCAGGGCAGAGCGGCGGGCAGAACAAGGCCGGCCAGCCTGCGAACTCGGCCGGTCGCGAGCCCCGGAGTGGGGTGCCGGGCGATATCGACGACGCGGCCAAGGCGATCATCGAGGCCGTGCGGCCGTTCACGATGACCAGCAACGAAAAGCTGTACGGGCTGATCTCGGCGGTCCGCTACGTCGTGCGGTACGGCATTCCGGGCGACATCGTCGAGTGCGGGGTCTGGCGGGGCGGCAGCATGCAGGCCGCGGCGAGAACCTTTCTCGAGGTGGGCGACCTGAGTCGGGAGCTGTACCTGTTCGACACCTTCGAGGGCATGTCGGAGCCGACCGAGTTCGATGTGCGCCGCGACGGCACGCCCGCGGCCGAGCTGATGCGGACGAAGGACAAGTCGAGCTGGCTGTGGGCCGTCGCGAGCCTGGACGACGTCAAGTCTGGATTCGAGCAGATCCCGTACCCGGCCGAGAATGTGCACTACGTCGTCGGCAAGGTCGAGGACACGATTCCGGCCGGGCTGCCCGAACAGATCGCCATCCTGCGCCTGGACACCGACTGGTACGAGTCGACCAAGCATGAGCTGGACACCGCCTATTCGAGGCTGTCGCCGGGCGGCGTCCTCATCATCGACGACTACGGTCACTGGGCGGGCTCCAAGAAGGCCACCGATGACTTCGTCGACTCCCTCGACGAGCCGTTGTTGCTCCACCGCCTCAGCCAGGGCCGGATCGCGGTGAAGCCGTTCCCCGGACGGGGTAGCGGGGCGTGATCGGCGGCTGAGCGACAGAGCTCTGCCGACGACCTACGCGTCTACCATGTCGAGGTTCTTCGCGGCCGATTGATCAGGAGGGGTGCGGTGTCTCGATTCCGCGATGCGACCGGACGAACGCGCAGCGGTCTGCGCCGCGCGCTCCGCAACGGCGTATCCCACGTGGGCCCGCTCGACCGCGCCGCCGACCGTACTGCCGAGCGTCGCCAGAACCACGAGCGGTTGCTCGCGCTGTACGAGACGTTGCGCAGCAACTACGCCGCGGACGAGGTCCCGGCAGCGGAAGATCTGCCGAGCGGCGCCGAGATCGACGCGGTGCAGGCCGCCGCACTGCGGCCGAGGATGTACGAGGCCTTCTTCACCACGCTGTCCGCGGAGGGCGACTTCGACCGGGCGTCGGTGGCCCTGACCCGCAAGTTGGTCGCCCGGACGCGCCGGTTCAGCGCGGCGAGTATCGCCCAGGTCTTCCAGCGCTACGAGGGCCTGGGCCCGATCGCCGACATCTGCCTCGCGATCTGCGCGCTGGACTATCCGATGCCCGACACCGCATGGCAACTGCTGGCTCGCAACGACCTCGACCGGGTGCTCCGGCTGGTGCCCGAGGAGTACGTCCGGCTCGCGTTCGTCAACGACCCGGACGCTGCGACGCTGGCCGTTCGTGCCCTCCTGGACGGTTCCGCCGAGGGCCTACCCGGGCCGGAGTCCTGGCTGAACGTCGCCTACGACTGCCTGTCCGCGGACCAGCCCGCGCTGGCGGTGCAGGTTCTCGATCGGGCCGCGGCGGCGGCCGGATCGCTGAAGCAGGGTCCGCGGCTGCGGGACGTCAATGCCCGGCTGACGACCCTGCGCGACTGGGTCGGCCGCGCCGAGGCGGCGCGGACGCCGGTGACCGCGCCCGCGGGAACGATCCCGTTCGGTGTCGTCGGCTTCAAACACCCGAACTGGCTCGAGATGTCGCAGGACCTCGACGATCCGCTCGAGACCCTTGCCGTGCTCGGCCACCTGCTGCGCGACGACGGCGTCGAGCTCGCGGGTGACCAGGGCCTGGTCGCGGCCGCTGAGACGCTGCGCGGCGACATCCCCGGCGAGCTCCGTCGCGCGGGCCAGAAGAAGACCGTGTGCCTGTACGAAGTCGACCGCGATGTGAGCCGATTCGCCGCCGTCCCGGATGGCACCTGGGTCATCGTCTCCGACTGGTTCCACCTCACGCTCAGCAACGAGAAGCCGGACATCCCGCTCAACCCCGACCTCCGGCCGCTCTTCATCTCCTTCGACATCTCCCCGGTCGAGCTCGCCGCCGACGGTGCCGTCGAGTATCTGCGCGAACACGCGCCGATCGGCTGCTCGAGCTGGGACACGGTCTTCCTGCTCCACGCCGCCGGCGTGCCGGCCTTCTTCTCCGGCTCGATCGCCACGACGGTCGACGCGGTGGTGCCGCGGCGTACCGGCCGGCCGACGTCGCAGACGATCGCCGTCGACGCGGCCACCGGCGGATCGAGCGAGCGGCGCACCCGCAACGTGCCGCGGGTCAAGGCCCGCGAGCTCGGCGAGAACCTGCTCGTCGCCGCCGAGGATCTGCGCTCGTACCGGGACAGCGGGGCGCGGATCGTCACGTCCAAACTGCGCTTCTACCTGGCGGCGCGGGCGGTCGGCTGCTCCGTCGACTTCCGTCCGGCGCAGCCGGGCAGTCACCACGTCTGCGACTACACCAGCCTGACCGACGATGAGTTGCAGGCGATCCAGCACGGCATCACCGACAAGCTCGCCGCTGTGCTCGAGGCGGTGCTCGCCGGCCGCCCGGACGCCGAGGTCTACGAGATCTGGCGGACGGCCTGTGCCGACGAAGTGGCCCGCGTCGAGAGGGAGTTTGCCGGCATCAGCGGCTACCCCGAGCTGAACTTCGACCTCGACCACGCCTGCCAGGTGGTCCGCGCGGCGGCCGTCACGATCGAGCGCACCGCCCCGGCCCCGAAGGGCGACGAGGTGAACGTCGAGTTCTCCCTCGACGGCAACTACACGCACCAGCTCGACGTCGTGCTGGACTCGGTGGTCCAGCACTGCAGCCGGCCGGTCCGCGCCTTCCTGCTCTGCCGCGGGCTCGACCCGGCCCACTTCGCGCGCACTGCCCGGCTGTTCCCGACGGTCTCGTTCGTGTGGCTGCCGACCCAGGACGTGGACTACGGCCGGATCGGCGGGATGAACCCCTGGGTCACGCCGGCGACGATGGACCGCACGATCCTGCCGGCCCTGCTCGAGGACGTGCACCGGATCGTCCACTTCGATCTGGACGCGCTGTGCCTCGGCGACCTCGCCGAACTGTTCGACGTGGACATGGAGGGCACGGCGATCGCCGGCGCGACGACGCCGCAGCCACGGTTCCTCTCCGGCTTCCACACCTTCCGCCGCAACGCCGAACGGCTGCGCAAGGAAGGCCACCCGGAGCTGGCGCGAGAACTGGTCCTTCGCACGCACCAGCAGCACACCTTCGACTTCGACGTCTTCAACGCCGGCATCATGCTGCTCGACCTGGACAAGATGCGCGCCGACGACTTCTGCGGCCGCCATCTGCCGAACGTGCAGCGCTTCGGCCTGAACGGCCAGGTCGTGTTGAACACCTACGTCGGCGGCGCCCGCAAGGTGGTTGGTAACGAGTGGAACCGGCTGATCCGGCTGGAGGCGACGCGCGAGGCCAACGGAGTCCACTGGGTCGGCCAGTTCAAGCCGTGGCGCTCGGACCTCTACGTGACCGGGCGCGAGCTCTGGCAAGCCCAGGAGGAGCGCTTCGCCGAGCGCGCCCGAGAGCACGAGACGGCCGGTCCGGCGGGCAGCTGAGCTCCACCTGCGCGTGGCGGCGGTTGGCCGGTAGGACGTCGGTAACTTGGTAAACTTCCGGGTATTGCCGCCCCGGTCATCCAGGATGTGCGGCCCGTTCTAGGAGTGTTCAGTGCGCGTACTCATTCTCGGCGGCGACGGTTTCTGCGGCTGGCCGACGGCCCTGCACCTGTCGAACCGTGGCCACGAGGTCGCGATCGTGGACAACCTGTCCCGCCGCAACATCGACAACGAGCTCGAAGTGAGCTCGCTGACGCCGATCGCGCCGATGAGCGTGCGCCTGGCGGCCTGGGAACAGGTCAGCGGCAAGAAGATCGGGTTCAGCCGCTACGACGTTGCCGAGAACTACCACCGGCTGCTCACCCAGCTGGAGACCTTCCGGCCGGACGCCGTCGTCCACTTCGCAGAACAGCGGGCGGCGCCCTACTCGATGAAGAGCTCGGCACACAAGCGTTACACCGTGTCCAACAATCTGAACGCGACCAACAACCTGCTCGCCGCGATCGTCGAGGCCGATCTGGACACGCACGTCGTGCACCTCGGCACAATGGGCGTATACGGATACGGCACGGCCGGCATGAAGATCCCCGAGGGCTACCTCCGGGTGAAGGTCGAGACCGAGAACGGCGACGTCGAGCAGGAGATCCTGTACCCGCCGAACCCGGGCAGCATCTATCACCTGACCAAGACGCAGGACCAGCTGCTGTTCGCCTACTACAACAAGAACGATGGGGTGAAGGTCACCGACCTGCACCAGGGGATCGTGTGGGGCACGCAGACGGAGGAGACGCGCCGCGACGAGCGGCTGGTCAACCGGTTCGACTACGACGGCGACTACGGGACGGTGCTCAACCGGTTCCTGATGCAGGCGGCGGTCGGGTACCCGCTGACGGTGCACGGCACCGGCGGGCAGACGCGGGCGTTCATCAACATCCAGGACACGGTGCGCTGCGTCGAGCTGGCGATCGACAGCCCGCCGGCCCCCGGCGAGCGGGTGCAGATCTTCAACCAGATGACTGAGGTCCATCGCGTCATCGACCTCGCGGACATGGTCTCGCGGCTCAC